>CAZCXS010000031.1:0-6821 GCA_964502685.1 uncultured Candidatus Bathyarchaeia archaeon | reverse complement strand
CAGTTGGAAAGACAGATAAACTGCGGCTAATATCGAACTGTAGCATACATGTAAATTTGGGGTTAGGAAGTAAATGCTTGAAGTTTCGGAGAGAACCAGAAGTTTAGGCACGGAGAATGCTTTCGTCGTTCTTAAGGAAGTCAACGAGCTCATACGTCAGGGAAAGGACATCGTGAACTTCTGCATCGGGCAGCCTGATTTTGATACACCGAAGCACATCAAGGATGCGGCCATAAAAGCCATAAGGGATGGAAAGACGGGGTATACTCCATCGCCGGGCATACCTGAACTTCGAGAGGCCGTTGCGGAATACTTCTCTGAGACTAGAAATATCGACGTGAAGCCGGAGTGGGTGGTCATAGCGAACGGCGCGAAGCCATTCATATCTTACACGATTCTTTCGGTGACGGACTATGGGAAAGGCGAAGAAGTCCTGTATCCAAACCCCGGCTTCCCAATTTATGAATCTCAGATCCACGCGAGCGGAGCCGTGGCTGTTCCTCTGCCGCTGCTTGAGAGAAATGGATACGCATTCGACGTGGAGTATCTTGAAAGCAAGATTACGGAGAAAACCCGGCTGCTCATCTTGAATTCTCCTCACAACCCGACGGGCGGAGTTCTGGACAAGGACACTTTAGAGCAGATAGCTGACATCGTGAAGAGACATGATAACCTCTGGGTCTTCTCGGATGAGATATATTCACGCATGGTTCACGACGGCGAATTCGTCAGCATCGCGTCTTTCCCGGGAATGCAGGAGAGAACGATAATAGTAGACGGCGTCTCAAAGTCCTACGCTATGACGGGGTGGAGAATAGGCTTCGCAGCGAACGAGAAATTAGCCCCATACCTGTCGAGATGGGTCACAAACACCGACTCGTGTGCCGCTCATCCGAATCAGTATGCCGCTTTAGCTGCGTTAACTGGGCCTCAGGACGAGTCTAAAAAGATGATGATGAGCTTCAAGAAGAGACGTGACATCATCGTTGAAGGGCTTAACAAAATAGAAGGGATCACATGCTTGAAGCCGGGTGGGGCGTTCTATGCCTGGCCGAATGTTACTGAAGCCTGCAAGTTGGTTGGCGCTAAGGATTCTGAAGAATTCAGGAAACATCTTCTTTATGAGGCTGGAGTCGCAGTGCTCTCCGATATCCATTTTGGATTTAAGAATGAAGGAGAAGGCGAGCACATCAGATTCTCATACGCAACCTCAGAGGAAAATATAAGAGAAGGACTGAGACGGATTCAACACTATATTGAAGAAAACAGAATCAATTAGACTATTTTTTTAAGCCTTTAAAAATAATGAGGGAAACCCTATTTCAGATTTATTAAACGTAGGGTTCCAAGCCCCGCCAATGAACCCGCCACTACTACTAAGGTTGCGGGGAAAAACCGGGCAAACATCGTATTCAGCAACGCCACCTCGAAAATGAACATGGCTAGGCCATTCATAACAGCCGTCAGAATCCCCGCCTTCAATCCCCGCTTAGCTGAAGTATGGATTGAGAGCAACCCTGCAAGAAATAGGTCTCCTAGTCCCAAGCCTACTGTTAAGCCGGGCGGATATGTCGGAAGCATGAGGAGGACTGGAAGTTCGAGCTTAATCATCTTCGTTGCTGACTGCCCCATGAAGCCGGTAACAAAGACCTGAATCACATCCATCACTGTCAAGAGAGCAGCAAAGATCCAGACCGTTCTCCAAGAGAATAATCCACTAGCGTAGACCGTTATTATCATGGAGAAGATTATGACGAAAATGTTGAAGACAACAAGGTTCCAGTAGAAAAAATATGAGAGCAGGAAGAGGATGGGCGGAAAAACGGCTACGTACCATCTCTTCAGAACTATGTATGTGAAGAAAAAGAGCATATACGAATAGGCAGCTAAAAACAGGATTTGAATCGCCTCACTGGGGATAAAAACTACCGCTGTGACGGCACATCCCATCCAAACGACGGTTAAGGCTATCTCCCTCGTACTGAGCTTCCTCTCCTCAAAAAGGGAGGAGATCATCTTCTCTAGTCTTCTCTGAAGAAGTATAGAGCCCGTTATGATGAGAAAGAGAACAGAGGGCAGAAGGATATCGAAACGCAAAATTAATCACTCAAACGAGCTATTTAAATCTCAGTTCCTCGGGATCCATTCTCTTTAGATCCATGTGAGACATGGGGTTATCGATGATTTTAGGTATCCACTTAAGAAGATCCGACGCGACGATATGATATCCCTTCTCGGCCTTCACAAAATCCCCAGCCGCGCCGTTTATGAATGCTCCTGCAACGGCGGCTTCGAAAGGCTCAATCCCCTGGGCTAAGAATGCGCCTACGATGCCTGAAAGGACATCTCCGGTTCCCCCCACAGTCATACCCGGGTTTCCCGTTAGATTCAGCTTCGTCCTATACCCATCAGAGATTACATCCACATGAGCCTTCACTAGAAGAACAGCATCCAGATCTTGAGCCGCCATCCGAACCATCTCGGCTCGTTCATCCAAGCTTTCAGGCAGGCTTTTTCCCGTGAGAATTCTGTATTCTCCTGCGTGAGGTGTGAAGACAACAGAAGTATCGAGTCTCCTCTTTGACTCCGAGAAAGCCTTCAATCCATCGGCATCCAGCAGCATCGGGATCTTTCTCTCTTCCACATCCTTGATGAGGCTGTTCACGGCCTCCTGGGTCTCCCTATGCAGTCCGAGTCCCGGGCCTATTATGATTGCCGTTGCCTTTTCGAGGAATCTTTTTACGACCGGCAGATTCTCCATATTCAAGTGATCACCCTCAAGCTTTAGCGTTATCAGGTCCGGCGATAACGAAGAGATGGCGTAAGCCGTATCTCTGGGAGCAGCTATATAGACCAAGTCCACCCCGACTCTCAGCGCAGCTAAAGCCGCTAATGCCGGAGCACCCGAGTAGGTCTCGCTTCCTCCAACTATCAGAAGCCTCCCAAAATCGCCTTTATGAGCCTCAGGACGCCTAGGTTTTAGGATTGTGACAACATCGCCGGGGCCAGCGAACCTTTCAATCTCAAATGGAAGGCCTATATACTTAACGATCAGCTCTCCGACATGCTCCTTAGCTTTTAAGAGTCCAGGTTTGGCCTTATGGAACGTCACTGTTAAATCCGCTTTAACCGCTTCGCCGAGAATCTTCCCTGAATCAGATTCGATCCCGCTGGGAACATCAACGGCTACACGAAACGCATCTGTATCATTCATCAACTTGATCATCTGAGATATCGGCGGGCGAGGAGGCCCCTTCAGTCCCGTTCCAAGCAGGGCGTCAACAAGAAGGCCCGCTTCAACCTTCGGAATCGATGATGAATCTTGAACCTCATATGTTTTTATTGATGCCCCGAGCGCCTTCAAGGCTTCCCAGTTCTTTTTTGCTTCTTCATTTACTATTTGAGAGGCTCTTCCAGCGAGGATTACATGAACTTTGAACCCGAGGCAGGCGAGGTGCCGAGCTGCTACGAACCCGTCTCCGCCGTTTCCGCCTAATCCGCAAAAAATTGCAACTGTTGTTTCTTTCGGACGGAATCGCGCAGATATCTCGACGGCTACGTTTCTGCCCGCATTCTCCATTAGCTGGAGTCTTGATATGCCGAAGTACTCAGCGTTTATTTCAAGCGCACGCATTTCCCTTGTTGTTATAAGCTCATCGCTCAATTCTTGATCCACCGGATTTGTATGAAGATTCACTTCGAAGGATTTAAAAATTAGCAATTTCGCAGCCGGGCTGGAAGCATCTTACATCTAGGGGACGCTAATTTTTCGTTTTTATGTAGCCCTCTAATCGATGAATCGTCCCCTCCTTCTCTAACAGATCCAGCAGCATATCGGTGCTTTCTCTTCCCAGTTTAAATTTATGCTCGGCAGCTTGATAGATCTCGTCGACCTTTGCTTTCTCGAGGTCTTTAATCAGCCTAAGAAGATCTGATGCTTTTATTCCTATCTCCGGGGGGATCTTTGACACGGGCCAGGCGCGCTGGATGAGGAAAAGAGTTATCATATCTTTCTCATTGTCCTCTTCGCAAAGTACTACAAGCCTCTTTCCCACAACTTTCTTTCCGGTGGCTTCTTCATAATCCATCACTTTGAAGTTTTCCCTGATTATTTCAGGCACTTCATCAATGTTGTCAAGAACGTTTCTTCGGAGACGCTCCTCCTCATCCATGTAGGAGAGCGAGATGACATCGTAGTAATACCCCTCAACAAGCCCTTTCTGGAAAAGCATTGTTCGCCCCTCCAGCTGTACAAATTCCCCTCCAGGCGGACATTTAAGCGCCTTCACGATTACTCTTTGCATCTCACCATCTCTGCAAACCTTGAAGAGCCAGTTTCCAGTTAATTCGTCTTTTACCCGATAATACCGGACTTTTCCTTCTCTCAGCTTTCTGAGGCTCATGTCAACCCAGTAATCTCTGTCTCTTTCTTCGACTTTGCGGATTTGGATTTTAAGCCTTCGGAGTAGACTCAAAACAACTCTCTCCTTTCGATGAATATCTATAAAGCATTGATAAGGCTATTCCTTCTGGGCGGGCCATGTTAGAAACGAATTTATTAATTGCGGAAATGTTTAAAAGGACAACACCGCAAAGTATTGTTTAAGTAAACTCTAAACATATTGAGGGTTCATACTTGTCGATTGCTTTTGTTTTGATAAATACTGAGATCGGCTCCGAGGAAGAGGTTTTGAGAGAACTTAGAAAAATTGAGGGCGTCGACGAGGCCTACAGCGTTTACGGAGTATACGATGTGATAGCTAAGGTTAGGGCGGACTCCATGGATAAGCTCAAGGATATAGTAACCTGGCGGATAAGAAGACTTGAAAAGGTTCGTTCCACATTAACAATGATCGTGATAGAATCCATGCCGAAGCCCGAAAGCAGGTAAGAATCTCTAAAAATGCCTTAAAATTCAACATCAACTTATTGAGCGATGATTCGTTAAGATTTTAACATGGATTATCTAGATCTTCAATATCGCTCAACAGATTATTCTTTTGGACTACTATAACCCTCTAAGAGCGATAAGAAGGCAGCATTGACTGTGCAGGTGAGGCTTAGATTGAGGATAGGATCCTGATCGAAGAGCTTAATAATATAGGCAAGAATTTGGAAAATAATGATACGTATATACAAATGCTTGGCTGATTGAATACTCAAAGTTTGGAGATGTCTAACTTGCCTAGCGTGAGGGCCTTTGTTTTCTGTAAGGTTAACTCCGGAAGCGAGAGGGAGACATGCAAGCGAATCGCTGAGTATCCCTTTGTCTCGGAGGTTTGCATAGTCTACGGCGAATACGATTTGATCGTGGAGATATACACTGAGGATCTTGAAGAACTCGACTCCGCCACAGAGGAGATCCGCACGATACCAAGTATAACGTATACATCAACGATGATCGTAGGCAGGGAATTTAAAAGGCAATAGCACGATGCCGTTTAACAGTAACTAGAGACGCCTCAACTTTCGGTAACTGCTTCTCTATTCTATTATGGAGAAGACCGCTGCTCTCATCAGGACGGCGGGAAGCCGCATTGTAGGCTAAATAATTATGATGATTGATTTCACGGGGCCCTCCGGTTATTTAAATGTTGAATCATGAATCTGAGGGTCTAAATTCTGCTTCTTCTTGTTTCTGGATTTGTTACGTAGAGAAGTACTCTGTCAACCTCCAGATTTAGCCCAGGCTCCCTGCTGTAAGTTGGGTCTACGGCCTCTATTAGTATGAGCCATCTATCCTTTAGATTATCGTAGACGATATCGGCGTAAGTATGTATAGGATACTGCTCATGCTCATATATAGAGCCGGGTATCCATCGTGCTTCGAAGATGGTTTCTAGATTCAGCCCTCTCCAGTCTATCAGGTAAGCGGCAAAGTGCCTTGTAAGAGCCGCCCCCTTGACTACATCAGTCGTCTTAGTTCCAATAAATACGGGTCCGCTGCAACCTGACATTATCGACCCGTTTAGCAGGAAATAGTTAGGCTGTGGTTCACCGTCTATCTTGAGCTTTCCTATCTTGATCCAGTTCTTTCCATCAGAACTCAAGGCTAACGCCGTGTGAACGATACTGCTTCCGGCTTTTCTGGCTTTATATAAGGCGATATATCTGCCATCCACAATATCAATCGTAGCGTCTCTAGCCTCTCCACTATCATAGGTCGTATCTCCCCTAAGAACAAATCCTTCTCCATTCCAGGGACCTGCGGGATCCTCAGCGGTCATCAGATACGTTTCCCATACGCCTGTATGAATTTTGTCATCTCTGCCCGCTATATTCTCCTTAGCCACATCCACGGATAAGTATAGAAAATATTTCCCAGTAGCCGGATCCTTTAGGAGCTGCTGGTTCTCAATGCTTTGGACTGTTGCCCCTGAGATCTCGCTTAATTCCTCTTTAGAAATCCAGAATAATAGATCGTAGCTCTCTCCGTCTCTGGACCTGTAAATCTCAACGGCGTATCCCCTTCTTACCTCGCCGTCTCTAGGTCTGCTGGTAAGCAAATACTCTTCGTTTTCCTCATCTATCCAGAGCTTTCCAGCTCCGCACCAAGAGCCGGGATTAAAGTTCGGTGGATTAAGCAGGACCTTTCTAAATTTTCTTCCATGGAATACGGCTTGAGGCGGATACAAACCATACCACATTTTCATACCCATGCCCTTAGTTTCTATCAATCATATTAAGACCATTTAAACCTTCTAATTCTAAGCCCGATCAGCTCCTAAAAAAGAGACTTAGATGACATTTTATCTGATAGCAAAAAAGGCATAGTATCTTTTGAAAAGGAATAGAATAAAAAATGGAGATTCTATTCATTG
>CAZCXS010000030.1:0-6876 GCA_964502685.1 uncultured Candidatus Bathyarchaeia archaeon | reverse complement strand
AAGCCGTTACGGTCGCTGAGCCGCATATAGTCACTGGCACCAAGATTTATGTGAATCTGGGCGAACCGGAAATAGCCGAGAGGGTGGCGGCTCTTCCAGCGGATGGTGTAGGTTTGCTTAGACAGGAGTTCGTCTGGAGCAGCGACATCGGAGAGCATCCGCTTTATCTTATCGAGACTGGTCATCCTGAGAAAGTTGTGAATAAACTCGCCGAAGCCTTCAGAAAGATCTGTGCCGCGTTTTATCCTAGACCAGTTATCATGCGTTTCAGCGACTTCAAATCTTCAGAGTACAGAGAGCTTAAGGGCGGAGAAAAATATGAGCCTGTGGAGCCTTCAGCTCTTATGGGCTGGAGAGGCGCATCGAGATATTATGATCCGAAGTACGTGGAGGCCTTTAGGCTTGAAGTGCAAGCAGTTAAGAAGGTGCGCGATGAGTTCGGCCTCAAGAATCTTCACGTTATGATCCCGTTCTGCCGACGAGTCGATGAGATGGAAAAGATCATCAAGATATTTGAAGAGGAAGGTCTACGAAGAGGACCGGACTTCAAGGTTTGGCTCATGGCTGAGATACCGAGTAACTGTCTAGTAGCCGACAAGTTCAACAAGTACGTCGATGGATATAGCATCGGAAGCAACGACTTAACAATGACTATTCTAGGATGCGACAGAGATAATGAGACCGTTGCTCATCTATTCGATGAACGTGACTTAGCAGTCAAGCGCGCCATCAGGCTGCTTATCAAGCTTGCTCACCGTGACGGGAAGACTGTTAGCATATGCGGGCAAGCTCCAAGTGTCTATCCGGAATTCACAGAATTTCTGGTTCGAAGCGGAATAGACAGCATATCCGTGAACCCAGATGTAGTCGTGGAGACCAGAAAACTGGTTGCTAGGGTTGAACAGCGAATAATGCTTGAAAAGCTAACAGGGAAAGGGATGCGTGAAGATCCGGATCTGGATATTCCACTCAACTAAACAAACCATAAAAACGCAGATCCCTCTATTTTTTAATTTTGTTTTTCCATACAGAAAGATTATACGCTTTTTACACCGCGAGGTCTCTGAAGATTCTTGCGAGACCTCAAATTATTAAACATGAAGATGGCTTAAAATAAGAGATGAAATGGTGAACTTCTAGGCGTGTAGTATGCAAAAAGAAATATTCGAACTCGAAGAGAAACGGCTCGAAGAAGAGATCAAAAAGCATAGAGCAAAAAGAGTTTTACTTCAGTTGCCGAACGGGCTAAAACCGGAAGGCCCAAGATTGGCCGCCGCGATTGAACGCACCGGAGCAACCGCCATAATCTCAGGTGACCCCTGTTATGGTGCATGTGATATTGCTTTGTCTGAAGCTCAAGATCTGGATGTAGACCTAATAGTTCATTACGGTCATACAGCGATGATAAGAAAAACGAAGATTCCTGTGATCTACTTTGAGGCACGTGCTAAGATTCCCGTTAAGGCGGTCATTAAAAAGGCGGTTAATCTGTTGAAACCATGGAAGAGCATCGGATTGGCGACAACGGTTCAGCATATAAGCAATCTTGATGAGGCTAGAAATATCCTCTCCTCAGCTGGTAAAGACGTACATCTCGGAGAGGCTTGTGATATGCTTTATGCTGGGCAAGTTCTCGGATGCAATTATATCAACGCTAAGTCAATCGCCTCTGATGTTGAAGCGTTCCTTTTTCTCGGCGGTGGACGTTTTCACCCGTTAGGATTAGCCTTATCGACGATGAAACCTGTAATCGTTGCGGATCCCTTCGAGGGGAAGGCGTACTCATTAGAGGACGAAGCGAGAAGGGTTCTAAGGAAACGATGGGCTGAGATTGAGGAGGCTAGAAAGGCAGAGATTTACGGCGTGATCGTAGGTTTAAAGCCCGGTCAACGTGATCTGGAGGCAGCTTTTGAAGTTAGAGATGCGCTTAGACGAGAAGGCAAAAAGGCGTATCTTCTGGCTCTCCGAGAGATAACGGCAACATCGCTTGGTCATTTTCCAATCTTTGAAGCTTACATCAATACAGCTTGCCCAAGAATCTCCTTGGATGAACCCTCAATCTTTCCGCGCCCCATCTTAACCTTAAAGGAAGCTTATGTGATGCTCGGAAGGACTAAATGGGAAGATCTTCTGGAGGAGGGGATTATCTAAATCCTCTCTCAAAGTATCGTAGCAGATATCAGGTCGATTTGGATTTGATGAAGAAGAGGCATTTGGCGATTCTGCTTTCCCAGCTAGCGCCGAGTCCTAAGCCAAGATTGAGATGGGAAGGCTATACTATCGATGCTGAAAGCGCAGCGGAGATGACGTATGCAGCTTTCATGCATGGTGATATAAAAGGAAAAAGGGTTATCGACTTGGGATGCGGCTCCGGAATATTAGGCATCGCGGCTGCGCTGCTTGGAGCGCGTCAAGTTCTCGGAGTCGACATAGATAAGAGGGCGATAGCGACAGCGAGGCTTAATGCTGAAAAAGTAGGCGTTAACATCGACTTGGTTGTCGGAGACATAGAATGCGTTGTTGACAATTTCGATACGACTCTTATGAATCCTCCTTTTGGAGCATGGAGAAGAGGAGCCGATGTCAAATTCTTAAAAAAGGCCCTTGAGATCTCGGATGTCATCTACTCGCTGCATAAACGAAGCAGTTCGGTCAGATTATTTCTTGAGGACAAAATATTGAAGATGGGCGGCAAAATAGACTGGTTAAGGGAGATGAGCATAACTATTGGAAGAACATACAGTTTCCACAAGAAGAAAAAATATAGCGTTGCTGCGGATCTTTATAGGATATTGCATCGAGGTTCCCCGCATAGCACTAAATAAAACATCGTAAGGACAGCAAGACTAATATGGGAGCTAATGGACGTTTCTTAAAGGATGCATCTCTAAAACAACGTCAGATGTGTTGTTCATGAACGCGATTAGAAGCAGCGGTCAATTCGTTGTTCCCGGGCAGAAGTTAGGGGTCATCGAAGAGTTCATACCAGACTCTGGTACGTATGTGAAAGACGGATCCATATACTCAACGAGTGTCGGCTACGTCTTAATAGATTTTGCCAACAAGAAGGTCTCCGTCTACCCCGTGGCGCGTAATATGAATGTCCCCAAAATCAATAGCATAATTGTAGGATGGGTTGCAAGCGTTCAGAGCTCTCATGCGACTATTCAGATAATAAAGGTTGGAAAAAAGTTTCTCTCTGGTCATTTCACAGGGATCATACATATCTCTGATGTAAGCCGAAGGTATCTCGATAATATGTATGATGCTTTCAGGATAGGTGACTTAGTCCGCGCTAAGGTCATAAGCGATAAGAACAAAACTTTTCATCTCTCAACCAAAGATGAGAATCTAGGCGTTCTCTATGCTTTCTGTTCGCAATGCGGCGGCGTCTTGATAAAGCGGAGAAATCTTAGATGCGCAATTTGCGGAAATATTGAAAAACGCAAGATTACTTCTGATTTTGGAAAGGGAACGCTATAAAATGGAGGAGCGGCTTTGCAGCTGAAAGTGTTAAGGAGAAGCTCTCAGGAATTAAAGCTCGAGATTGAAGGAGAAGGGCATACCATTTGTAACCTTTTAGAATCGGTTCTCCTGGAAGATAAGGACGTTGAGTTCGCAGGGTATGATGTGCCGCATCCCCTGATCTCTAACACAATATTCTTCATTCGAACGAAGAAAGGGAAAAAACCTGAAGAAGCGTTAATCGAAGCTATCGAGAAAATCCGCCAGAGAGGAAGAGAACTGAATCGAGAAATCAACAACGCTCTTGAGGAATGGAAGAAAAAAGAAAGTGCCCGTGAGAGCTAACGAGTCAAAAAGGTATTTTAATTTTTATCCGAATTTCAGCCCTAAAGCCGCTCCCGCTAAGAAACTCCCAGCAAATGGTAAGCTGGAAATCATGGGTGTGATTAAATCGGAAGATTGACCGACTATTCCGATTAGGCTTTGAACTTTCTCAATCAATTTTTCATAGTTTATTGTGATTATTCCTTCATAGCCTAAATAGATCAACAGAAGAGCCATCAATCCGATTACGACTGCTATAAGTTTCGTCAGCTTCTTTATGGCGTATCCTGCAAAGAACCCTAAAACCCCTCCGATTCCGAGCTGATAAACAACCGGAGTCAGCAATTCGCTCATGTAGTTGCCCCCTTAATTGGTTGATATGAACCTTCAAGATCAAGTCTCTCTTAGAATTATTAAGTCTTCGGTTTATGAAACTTCAATTTTCTGCACTATTTCCTGTAAAAGTATCCCTAAAGAATCTTCGATATCTTCAGATGTATTCATAATTCGGAGAATCTCCCGTAAGGATAGGATGCCCGCAAGCCAAGCATATACTATTAAAGCTTCAGCGGCATTTGCCTGTTGATGTCTGTCCATCCTGAAAGGCAGCAGCTTTCTGAGACCCGACTTTCTTAGAGCAGAAGCAAGCACGACGTTGCTTAGCTTTCTCCCTACCGGTCTCCCCCCTCTTAATGAAAGAGATAATGAATAGACAAAATTTACGAAGGCATCCCCTAAAGCAGCCAGATCGTTATCCGCTAGGATTCCAGTTAAGCTTCGATGTTTCAGAATGAACGGAAGTTTCAAATCTCCGAATAAGCAGTTCACATCGCGCATTGAAAAAGCACCTTTATTTATGGAAAGAAAGTAGCTTTCTACAAGGATAAAGCTTTCATAACTGAGACATATTAAAAATGATGATCTTCGGTGTCAAACCGGCATTCAGATCCGAGAATGCTCAGTGAGGAACATAGCATGAAGCAGACGATCATATTAAAGGTGAACAGTGAGAAGCCAGAGAAGAATATAATTCAAGCCGCAGCAGAGATCATTCGTAAGGGCGGTTTAGTAGCCTTTCCAACAGAGACTGTTTATGGCCTTGGGGCTAACGCTTTGGATCCTAAAGCGGTTCGGCGAATATACGCGGCGAAGAACCGTCCGCTCGATAATCCTCTGATCGTCCATATAGCGGATAAGAAAGATGTTTATAAACTGTCAGATGAGGTCCCTGATAGTGCAGCTAAACTTATGGATTTCTGGCCTGGACCATTAACTCTCGTTCTTAAAGCCTCAAAAATTGTTCCGAGAGAGACGACCGGAGGACTAGATACTGTAGCCATAAGAATGCCCAATCACAAAGTTGCTCTAGCTCTAATTAGAGAGTCGGGGGTTCCGATTGCGGCGCCAAGCGCTAATCTCGCGGGGCGTCCAAGCCCAACCACTGCTAGGCATGTTAGACAGGATTTGGAAGGACGGATAGATATGATTCTCGACGCAGGTCCAACGAGGATAGGTGTAGAATCGACCGTTGTAGATCTCACGTCGAAGCCACCTCAGGTTCTGAGGCCCGGGGGGCTGCCATTTGAAGAGCTGAGATGTGCATTGGATGATATTAAGCTCCACCCTTCTGTAGTTGCTGATAGAAGGTTGCATTTAGATCGTGCGCCTTCGCCTGGTATGAAGCATAAGCATTACTCTCCGATGGCTCAACTTATTCTTGTTGAGGGAGACATGGAAGCCTTAATTAGTAAGATTCAGGAGCTGGTAGATCGCTATGATGAGGATGGGATGAAAATAGGTGTTCTAGCTACTGACGAGACAAAAAGTCGTTACAGGGCAGATGTGATAAAGTCTCTTGGAAGCCGCAACGACCTGCCCTGCATGGCGAAGAATCTCTTCAAATTGCTACGTGAATTTGACGAAGAAAAAGTCGACATCATAATCGCCGAAGGCATTCCATTAAAACATCTAGGCTTGGCCGTCATGAATAGGCTTAGGAAGGCTTCGGGCTTCAATATTGTTAAAGCTAGCTAGTCCTCTTTTACATCTTCTATGCCCTTATCTGTGATCAGAAACCGAACCGGAATCTCTGGGAGGTATGGGCTGTCTATTACCCTCGCAATCCTTATCCCTTTGCTGCCTTTACGTAGGAATACTCTATGAGTGCAGGCGTGAGCCATTATGTTTCCGCCAGCTGGCCTGTTCGGATCTCCGAAGAACGCTGTAGGATTCGCCTGAACCTGATTCGTCAATACAACTGCGATGTTATAGGCTTCGGAAAGTCGGATGAGCTTATGCAAATACTGATTCAATTTCTGCTGTCTATCAGCCAGGTTTTCACGACCAACATACTCTCCTCTGAAGTGACTGATCATGCTGTCAATAACTACCAGCTTTATATTATTCTCGGGGACAAGCGTGAAGAGCCTATCAATTAGCAGACATTGATGACTGCTGTTGTAGGCTCGAGCGACTAAAATGTTGTTAGCAACAGTTTCAGGGTCTAATCCTCGGGCTGACGCTATCTGGTATATTCGTTCAGGCATGAATGTGCCTTCCGTATCAATAAAAGCAACATTACCATCTAGCCCACCATCTTCGAATGGAAGCTGCGCAGTTACAGAAAGCATCAGGCAAATCTGGGTTTTACCCGATCCATACTCGCCTATAAGTTCAGTTAGAGCTTGAGTCTCGATTCCTCCTCCAAGAGCTTCATCGAGCTTTTTGCTTCCAGTCGTGCATCTCTTCATATTTTTTCTTTTTTCGTAAAATTCCTGTGCAGTCTTGAATTCTGTACTTACCAGTTCCCTTGCGGCTTCTTGAATCTTAAGTATGGTATTGAATCCTATGTTTGTTCTTTGCATGATTTCGCGGGGAGGAGTCACAGCGATGGCTTCTATGGTTGTGAATCCAGCTGCCCTGAGCTTTGAGGCTATCGACGAGCCGACTCCATCAAGTGATTCAAGATCATCAGACATTCATTTATATCTCCATTCTATGTCCTTAGAGGAGATGTCCTTCCAGCATTTCCTGCATATCGGCAATCTTCTTCCCTTAAACATTATGTACAAAGCTATATCCGTGCTG
>CAZCXS010000029.1:0-7046 GCA_964502685.1 uncultured Candidatus Bathyarchaeia archaeon | reverse complement strand
ACATAATCCAGGATGCAAGGATACATTATATTATTGAGAAGGGCGGAAACCAGCCGAACATCGTGCCGGATTACGCGCGGAGCTGGTATTACGTGAGGGCGCCTGAGAGAGAGCAGGTTGAGTTCATTTACAAGTGGGTTCTTGACATCGCCGAGGGAGCCGCGAAGATGACGAGAACGGAGCTCCGACATGAGTTTATCGGCGGCCTATATAACGTGATACCTAACAGAACGATATCTGAAGTGATTGTAGGGAATATGCGTGAGATTGGACTTCCGGAATATACGGATGAGGAGATCAGATTCGCAGAGGAGATAGCGAAATCTATACCTCGCGAGATGAAGATTGAGGCTTTGAGAAGATCTAAGAGGCCGGGGTGGGAGAGACTTGTTGATAAGCTGATCGACGATGAAGTTCCTGACCCATGGGGTGAAGGAGACGTTAGTCACGGCAGCACTGATGTGGCGGAGGTTAGCTGGCAGACCCCAACCGTAGAGTTTAACACCGCAACCTGGATTCTAGGTACACCGGGCCACTCGTGGCAAGCAGTGGCTCAGAGCGGCGTTGGGCTGGGACATAAATCTCTGATCTTTGCAGCGAAGGTGATGGCTGCAACAGTGATCGACTTGATGACTAATGAAGATCTGCTGAGGGAGGCGAAAGATGAGCATAAACAAAGAATTGGGGGGAGGAAATATAAGCCTCCAATCCCGCCTGAGATGAAGCCTCCCCTCGACGCATGGGAGAAATCCGGGATGTAAGCCGCATAGTAGACGTTAAGAACCTTATCTGATCCTTTTTCTGAATCTTTCCTTGATTGTTCGGCTTCTTTTATGCAGCAGGGTGAAAGCTTACTGATGCAGCGACAGGAATCTTCTGATTGATCTATCGTAAGTCCTTTCGACTTCAGGCGGGAAGAAGCATGCTGGAAGCTCACCGTGCTCTCTGTGGTTACGTATACATTCGCAGCATTTCCCCTTTATGCTACATGGGTATGTGCAGTTACAGTCTTTCAGGTTGACCTCAATATTTGGACATTCCTTTCTCATCACCTAACATCACCGAATCCAGTTTTTGAAAGGGGTAGAATAAGAATCTTGCCATAAGACCCTCAATTGATTGTTTAGGGGATATTTACAGGTCTCCTGATGATTCTTCCTTGCGTTTTAAATGGTAAGTATCTCTCGAGATCCTCTTTCCTTGGGCTGCCTCTTGTTTCAGGCTTGGTTGCTTTTAGGGCGCCTGCTAGGTTTGCTCTCTCTAGGGCTTCGATATCGTCTAATCCTTGAGCTTTGTAGGCTGCGAAGACCCCTAGGAAAGCATCTCCGCAACCAACTGTATTCACAACTCTTAAGCTGAGATTCTTGAGGTTTATGGGGGGAACGGAGACCATAATCTCCGGGCTGATCATTGAGCATCCTCTTTCTCCGAGCTTAACGATGAGCTTTATATCGCTATTCACTGCTGAGAGGAGCTGCCAAGCTTTCAGCGGGTTTGTTTCTCCCGTTAAGTTTTTAACCTCAATCTCATTGATAACGAGGAAATCAAGGTTCTTCAATATTGTCTCTAATCTTTCGATTCCTAAGACGCTTCTAACCCCAGCGTCCCAAATCGTAGTTTTTCCATGATCCTTCGCTAAGGAGACCGCTGCCTCAATGGTTTCTATGGGGGGATCGATCAATGTGACAATTGATGATTCCGATATGAGACTGCGGACTTCTGATCTATGAAGGTCTTCAGGTGACAATTTGAGGTTGGCGCCGAAGAATGTGTTGATGATGTTTCTTCCATTTCTGTCGATTACTATGTATGCTTGTCCCGACTCGGTCTCCTCAGAGATCTTTATTCCGGAGACCACGACTCCTTCATCCTTCAAGATTTTTATCTGCTGCTCAGCGATGGGGTCTCTTCCTAAACAGCCTATCAGAGCTACCTCTCCGGGACCTAAAACTCTAGCAGCTGCGACGGCTACGTTTGCCCCCTTGCCTCCTGGGATACGGGTGATTCTTTGAACAGGTACTTCTTCACCGATCTGAGGGAACCTCTCGACAAACAGGTTTATGTCCCAGTTAATCGCCCCTGCGACGCATATCTTTGCCACGAGATTCCAGCCTCTAATCAGTCTTTAAACCTGACGGTTATCGGGGGAGTGTCTCTTTCACCCTTCCGATCTAAACTTGTCACATCCAGGGATCAATTATTACCTTTACGGCTCCGGTGGACCGATCTTCAAGCGTCCGTATTGCTTCTTCGATTTTTTCAAGCGGAAACTTATGCGTTATAAATTTCTTCACGTTAACCCTGCCGGATGCGATGAGGTTTACCGCCTCTATGTATTGGCTTCTATTAGAGGCGTTAGCACCGTGGACGTGAAGCTCATTGTAATGAATCAAGTTTGCATCCAAGTTAACGTATGGATCATCTTTGGGGATGCCGGCGAAGAAGCTTATATCGGCATCGACAGCGGCCATCTCAAGGGCCTCCCTTTGAACATCCTTCGAGGAAGCAGCGCAAATCACTACGTCAGCGCCAAATCCATCCGTTAACTCCTTAACCCGTTCAACTGGATCATGCTCTTCTGCATTGACGAAGAAATCAGCCGGCAACCCGATCTTCTGGGCGATTATTAATCTAGGAGCAGAACGATTTACGAGGATTACTCGGGCGCCCTTCTGTTTAGCATACTCCGTGTGAAGCATCCCGATTATTCCAGCTCCGATCACGCAGGTTGTGAATCCCTCCTTTCTTGCCTTGAAGGGAACCCAGCCGTTTATCACGCAGGAGAAAGGCTCGACGATTGATGCCTCCTCGAAGGAAACGTGCTCCGGCACCTTTATGATGCATCCCTGCTTGACTGCCACTCTTGGAACTACAAGGTACTGGGCAAACCCTCCGTTGAATTGGTATCCTATGGCCTTGTATTTCCTCCGACATCTATTCTCTTCTCCACGTTTACACGCGTCGCATTCCCCGCATCCAACAACGGTCTTGATCGCGACTTTATCTCCCTCGGATATTCCTCTTACCCCTTCTCCTACATCCTCAACGATCCCGGAGATTTCATGGCCGGTAATCGGCACGTCGACCCTTTTTTGCCCTCGGAATATTCTGAGGTCGGTTCCGCATACGGCGCAGGCTTTTACCTTAACCAGAACCTCTCCGTGTTTAAGTGGAGGAACATCAACTTCTCTGATCTCAAAATGTTCTCTCCCCGTAAGAATGGCAGCTTTCATTTTCATCCTGAAATCACATTTAATCTTATGTTGGATTTGAGAAAAGGTTTTCGGGCGTAGATGAGAACAATCCGGGGATTCAATTGCCTATTTAAAGCCTCTTCCAGAGAGAAACAAATAAAAGGAGATGCTCTTTTTGAGTAAAGGAGAATTGTGAGGATAGGCGGAATGGTTACAGAGATAATTATGCCGAAAATGGGCCAAACGATGGAGAAGGGAAAAATCATAAAGTGGCTTAAGAAGGACGGGGAAGAAGTACAGAAGGGGGAGCCTCTTTTAGAGATAGAAACTGACAAGACGACGATAGAGGTTGAGGCCAGAGACTCGGGCGTAGTAAGAATCTTAGCTCAAGAAGGAGAAGAGGTCCCGATAGCGACGACGATAGGCTACATACTCAAGGAAGGGGAGCCCATGCCTGAAGAGGAAGCTAAACCGAAGCCTACGGCTGAAGCATCTGTAGAAAGAATAAGGGCCTCGCCGCTGGCGAGGAAGATAGCGAAGGAAAGAGGAGTCGATTTGGCTCAAGTGCGGGGAACGGGACCCGGAGGCAGAATCACAAAGGAGGATGTTCTAGCCTACCTTGAAAGAACGGCTGGAGCCCCATCGGTCGGAGAGGTCTCTGTGGAGTCTGCCTTACCGGAATACGAGGTTGTTCCGATGTCTAGTATGCGGAGGGCCATAGCGAGGAAGATGGCTGAGAGTAAGGCGCATGTCCCACATTTTTACGTCAGCGTCCAGGTGGATATGACTGAAGCTGCGAGGATGAGGGAAAATTTGATCCCTATTCTCGAAGCCGAGAAGGGTGTACGGCTGTCTTTTACTCATTTATTCATCAAAGCCTCTGCGATGGCTCTTGAGAAGTATCCACAGTTGAATGCAACAGTCGAGGGGGAGGAGGTCAGAGTCTGGAGGGACGTTAATATCGGGATCGCTGTGAGCTTGGAAGACGGGTTGATTGTTCCTGTTCTGAGAGGGGCGAATAGACTTGGTCTTTTTGAGATTGCTTCTCAGGCAAGCGAGCTCATTGCGAAGGCGAGGGAGAAGAGACTCAGAGAAGATGAATTCTCCGGGGGGACCTTTACGATTTCTAATATGGGCGCGCTTGATGTGGAATCGTTCATCGCCATCATAAACATTCCTGAGACCGCGATCCTGGCGACTGGGAGAATAGCTGATAAGCCTGCTGTTGTTGATGGGCGGCTGACGATTCGAAAGATGATGACTATGACCCTGTCGGCGGATCACCGTGCAGTCGACGGAGTCACGGCGGCGAGGTTCCTGCAGGAGGTAAAAAGGCTGCTGGAGAATCCCTATCTGCTGCTTATTCATCCTTAGATTAGGGAGTTACCGCAGACTGCGATTTTTATGACCGTTACGCTAAATTCTCGGATGTTCTTCCTTTCTTATGGGAGGAGTCTTTGGGAATCGAAGAGTCGAGATTCAAGCGATGGGAGATCTATTCAAGGGAGATTGTTGAGGCGCCTCTTATAGTGAGGCTAGACGGAAAGAATTTTCATAATCTAGCCAGCAGATGCGGTTTGACCAAACCCTTCGATGAGAGATTTCATCTCGCAATGGTGGGGACCGCTGGGGATCTTATGACTGAGACGGGGCTGAATATCTCTCTTGTCCACACGGCGTCGGATGAGATCAGCTTGCTATTCTTGAGGAACGCGCATCTTCCATTTAATGGAAGAATCGAGAAGATCCTTTCTATACTCCCGTCATATGCGTCTTCGTCTCTTCAAGCCCGTTTGAGGAACATTTTTTCCTATCAGGGGTTGATATCGTTTGATGCGAGGATAGTTAAGGTTCATACGCTCCGCGAAGTCTTGGATTACTTTAGCTGGAGATGCCTCGAGTCTTTCCGGAACTTCTTGAATAGTTATGCTCAAAGCCTCATAGGATGGAGGGAAGCTTTCGGAATGAAGGGCGAAGAGATCGTGAAGGAGCTCCGTCTCAGAGGCTTCGATATCCGCGAGGCGCCTCAATGGGAGAAGTATGGAACCTTGATTTACTGGGGACAGGTTGAGAAGAGGGGCTATAATCCTATGACTGGAGAGGAGGTGACGGCTAGGAGGAGAAGGATATTCAAGATTTCGATTGATCCTTCAAGCCTGCGTGGGAGAAAACGTCTTGAAGATCTGCTTCGAAACATGTGAGCTTGCCAGCTGACTTTTTCATTTATTCTTTTTGCTTTGCAGGAAAAAATTGTATATAAAGGACGAGCAAAGATGCACGTGAATGTGCAGAAGTGCGCATCTAATTTTTTCAGAAGATTCTGGGAAACTTCCGTGTTGTAAATATGTTTAAAATCAAGTCTTATACGCGGATCGCTCGGGAAGTCTGCTGATCTAAATCTTCGCGGGCTCAAAATCGGCTGATGGACTTGACTGGTTCCTCGAGGCCTTAATGAAAGCCGCTGTATGCTGAGAGATTATATTTTTATTGAATGTGAAAGGATGATAGTTAAAGCAGACCTTTAGGGTGGTGTCATGGCGGTGGATGATAAATCAGCTTTCCGGTCCTCCAGTCTCTCATCACCGAACGGCGAAATCCAGATCAACCTGAAAGTTAAAGAAAAATTGGAGCCTTACCCTTCGGGCAGCCGCATTTACTATTCTGTTCTGTTTCGAGGAAAAGAGATCATTCTGGATTCACCGTTAGGCCTCGACTTCAAGAATATACCTCCCCTGGCTCGAGACTTGGTCTTTAAGAAGGAGAGGAGACGGACGATCAATGAGACTTGGGAGACCGTTCATGGAAAATGTAAGCGCGTCGTGGATCATTGCAACGAACTTCACTTATGGATCGAGGAGGAGAATGAGCCGAAACGTCGATTAGAGCTTATTCTTCGTGCTTATGATGATGGAGTGGCGTTTCGCTAC
Source organism: uncultured Candidatus Bathyarchaeia archaeon (assembly GCA_964502685.1). GTDB lineage: Archaea > Thermoproteota > Bathyarchaeia > Bathyarchaeales > DTEX01 > B63. The sequence goes on along the minus strand of CAZCXS010000029.1, from coordinate 925 downwards.
TTCTTTCCGGAACAACCTGAAATGAGAGAGTTTCGCCTAACATCCGAGCGTTCAGAATTCCATTTTGCCGCCGATCATACGGTATGGGCTGCTGACTATGGCGGCTTTGTATCCCATCAAGAATCAGAATTCGAAAAAAGAAGATTAAGCCAAATATCGCCTTCCTCAATCATCGGCTTACCATTATTGGTTAAGGTTGATGAATCCCGTTGGGTTGCGCTCACCGAAGCCAACCTGACTGATTGGGCGGGCATGTATTTATCCGGTCTGGGCGTTAAACCGTATGCTCTGGTAACAACTCTTTCTCCCCGTCCTGATGAGCCGGGTGTCCTAGTACGCGCCACGACGCCTCACTACTCTCCATGGCGTGTTATCATGATCGGCGAAAAGCCGGGTGATCTGATCGAATCAAACATCATCCTGAATCTTAATGAGCCGTGCGCTATTGAGGACGCCGGCTGGATTAAACCGGGAAAATCAGCCTGGAACTGGTGGTGTGGTGATTATGCGCCGGACGCAGATTTCGAGGTCGGGATGAACACTGCAACTATGAAGTACTTTACCCAGTTCGCAGCCGATATGGGTTTTGAGTATGTAATAGTTGATGCGGGATGGTACGGAGACCCTAAAGACCCGGATGCTGACATCACAACACCCGTCCCCGAACTTGACATGCAAGAGCTACTCAGGTTTGCTAAGGAACGAAATGTAGGAGTGATTTTATGGCTGCGTTGGAATCACGTTGATAGGCAAATCGACGAGGCCTTCCCGCTTTATGAAAGATGGGGAATTGCAGGTGTTAAAATCGATTATATGCAGCGAGATGATCAGGAGATGGTGAATTTTTATCATCGAGTTCTGAAAAAGGCGGCGGAACATCATCTTATAGTCGACTTCCACGGCGCATATAAGCCGACCGGTATTC
>CAZCXS010000028.1:0-7300 GCA_964502685.1 uncultured Candidatus Bathyarchaeia archaeon | reverse complement strand
CTGCAGCGGCAGTCTCAGCGCGAAGCAGCGACGGAAAGATTGAGAATGTTTCTGTTCATAGGCTTCAAGTATTAGATGAAAAGCATCTAGCCATAAGGCTTGTTCCCAGGCATCTCTTCAGACTCTGGAGTATGGCAAAAAAAGAGAAAAGAGACCTAGAAATAGCGGTATCAATAGGCCTTCACCCCGCTATTCTGTTAGCAGCCGCATCTTCACCTCCATTCGGCGTCAGCGAGTACGCTGTCGCAAATAGGCTGCTCGGAGGATCGCTTAGGCTGACTAAATGCGCGAAGGTGGAGGCGTACGTCCCAGCGGAGGCTGAGCTAGTAATCGAGGGAAGAATCTCGTTCGAAAAAGAAGCAAAAGAAGGCCCTTTTGTTGATATAACCGGCACCTATGATATACAGAGAATGCAGCCTGTTGTAGAAATAGTCAATATTACGCATCGAAAGGACTACATTTATCAAGCTCTTCTCCCCGGAGGGCCGGAGCATCGCTTGCTTATGGGATTACCCAGAGAAGCAGCCATCTACGGGGCTGTCTCAAAAGTTGTCCCCAAAGTCAAAGCAGTAAATCTCTCCGTCGGTGGATGTGGATGGCTTCACGCGGCGATCTCTATTGAAAAGCAGACGGAGGGCGACGGTAAGACAGCTCTTCTAGCCGCCTTTGCTGCTCATCCAAGCCTTAAGCACGCCATAGTCGTAGATTCAGATATCGATATCTTTAATCCTGAAGAAATTGAATGGGCCTTAGCCCTGCGATTCCAAGCAAGTGAAGATCTGATAGTTATACCGAACGCGAGGGGGTCAACTTTAGATCCTTCAGCTGATCAGACACAGGGCTTGACTTCGAAGATGGGTATCGACGCTACCCGTCCATTAAGGGTTTCCAAAGAGAACTTTAAGAAAGCGCAGATACCGGTAACTAAGAAAGCTGAGGAAGTAATCGATAAACTGAAGAGAATCAGTTAAAGACGTATGTGAAGCAGCTATCCTCGACAGGCAGCTTCTATACATTGATCTAGAGATGCGTAGATTGTTTCAACTTTATTCATTGTAGGTGCATAGTATGCTGTCTTCGCTGAGTTGGTCATCAAGACGTCAACACCTAACTCTTTAAGCCAAGTCACCACAGCACAAGTATCCGATATGACTTTTCCACCCGCAGCCTCAATAATCTTAACGTAATTCTCAGTTTTTCTTCTGACGTATCGTGAAGTGCAAACCCACAACTTAACATTGCCATTAACCCTTCTGCCTCTAATTCTTAGAGCTATCTGCTTCACTTCTTCAAGAGAACAATGGGGGCAACCAATGAAAATCATGTCTGGAGCTTCATTAGTCGTTGAGAGGCTCTCAAACGCATTCTTTAGATCGTCCGATTCGACGCTTAATTTCTCGAGTTTGTCTGAGATCTTCGGACAAGAGACGCATGGATAGAAGAGAGACGGCATCCCGCTAGAAGCCATGGCTGCTCCGAGATGCTTTAACTGAGTCTCATCCGGCTTTAGTAAACCTTCGAAGCAGGGAATCTCATCTTTCAAGATTCTCCCCACATGAATCCCTAACGCCCCAAACTCCGCCTCATCCCTAAGATCCGTTTTAACCTTTACTAGAACGTTTGCTTGGCGGTTTTCGACTTTGTGAACTCCATAATTTGGGGTCTTCCCGATCAATGCGGCTGCAAGCGCACTTGGCCCTCCTTCTCTGTTTGTCCAAGAATGGAGAATGGAATTGGCGTAGATAACAGTGGAGGATTCCGCCCAAGCAAGATGTACACCTTCTCTCGGCCTTCTTATATAATATGGAGTGCATGTCAATATCGGGTTTATTCCCATGCTTCTGTAGAGCTCTATTATTCTAGCCTGCCTGTCATGTAGTCTCGGAAGATTGATCATCTCTTCTAGGTGACTATAATCGATTCCAGCGGGATTCGCAGTGGACCTAACTTTTGATTTTGCTCCTGCCTTAGCTAAAGCCTCAAGAAACTCGATAGCTGCGTCGCCTATAGTCTTATAGGAAACACCGGAAACATGTGCTGAGTCTATTGGGATCAGCCTGTCAGCTCCGAAAAGATCACCTAGCTTAACAAGAATCCTCATCGCTATCTGATATGCCCAGCCTTCCTCGCCTTCGTAGATTCTCTCTTCTTCTCTATTCAGGTACAAGACTCTGCCCTCGTTAAGATTCTCACTATACCCCTATCGCCATCAACCTCGACAAGGTCACCCGTTCTAATCTGGGAGATGTCAATCCTGTCCACCGTGGGGATCTCCGCTATTACTGCTCCCACTACAACCACGGGATCAGCGGTCTCATTGACAATAGCCTTTGGGCCGACTCCTCTCTTCACAAGTGAGTATAGAACGTAGCTTCCAACGGTCGACCCGTGACCGTGAGGAAAGCAAAGAATGCTATTCGCTATGATCCGGCCGTTTAGGTCATGATTTTTCTCGATTATTTTTCCCGTCTCGGGATCAACGCCTCCTAGAAAGCTTAACGGGCTGCTGGATACTAAGGCTTTTCCGATGGATAATCCGGATGTTATTGGCCGTCCCTTTAGCTCGATCTGCAAGGTCCCTCTCCCTTATTGAAGAAGATTATCTAACTTATGGAAAACCGAAAATAATATTTCTGCAAAGAACCTTTCCGCCCCCCCGATTTCTTTTGGAAGATCATGAGGAAGAAAGACGTTCCTGTTCCCTCTTAGCGGCCACATCAAGCAGTGCTTTGTAATATTCGCCGGTCTCAATCTTCCCGCAGATATTTCCGAGAGCTTCATGGACGTTCCGGAAATACACCTTATCCTCCTCCTTTAACTCTCCCTTCCGGATCTCTGCTACTCGTGCCCTTATTCCCAACCCTGCTTCTCTTAAAGATTGAAATAGTATCCTATGCTCAACCTCAATCAGTTGTGGATATACATCTCGGGCAAGTTTAAGGAGATCCTCACCTACATCGCCGAGTTTCGCTACATCCCATGAAGACATGTAATTCTCATTTCTAGCCAAGATTTCTCTCAGCCGCGTTTGAATCGCTAACAATATTGGGAGGAACCGTTCCATACAACTCGGTTATTTGTTAGGAGATATGCGTTTTAAAGCTTTACTGTAGAAGTGAAGACTTTATTCGGTTTGGCTATCAAAATCATTCCGGTAGCTTTTGCTTAAAGATTAATGAGCTCTCACATCGGGAACTTCTTACCGAAAAATGGGGGCCTTCTCCTTCTGAAGGACTTAATCATCTTCCTAAGCCTATTGTACTGCTGAATTAAAGCCTTCACATCCCTTTCCGATGTTCCAGATCCCCTCGCGATCCGTCTTGCCCTAGAAGACTTTATTATTCGAGGATTCTCTCTCTCCTCCGGCGTCATCGATTGAATAATAGCCTTCCATTTCTTCATCTGCTCTTCAGCCAGGCTCATCATTTCCTCTGGAATCTCATAGCCGAATCCAGGCAGCATCTTTAGGATTCGACTAATTGGACCCATGCTCCGCATCGCTTCAAACTGCTCATACATATCCGCAAGGGTGAATTTTCCGCTTAGAAAGGCCTTAGCCTTCTTTTCGGGAACTTTAACTTCCGCTTCACGGACCTTCTCGATTAAACCTTGAAGATCACCCATTCCTAAAAGTCGGCTGGCGAATCGTGGCGGATCAAAGGGCTCTAGATCCTCGATTCTCTCACCTGTTCCAATGAACTTGATAGGTGCTCCGGTCGCTGCGACCGCTGAGAGCGCCCCTCCGCCCCTCGCTGAACCGTCAAGCTTCGCGACGATTATTGAGCCTATCGGCGTTGCTTTATGGAAAGCCTCGGCTTGCGCCGCCGCCTGCTGACCTATCGTTCCGTCGATGACCATTATAATCTCGTCTGGATGAACATTTTTCTCCAGGGTCTTCATCTCTTCGATTAAGCTTTTTTCGTCTTTATGTCTCCCCGCGGTGTCAATTAAGACTACATCATAATTTTCAAACTTTCTAAGCCCCTCCAAAGCGATTTTAACGGCGTCTCCTCCATCCTCGTCACCGTAGACCGGAATGTTTATTCGGTTTGCTAGCTGTTGAAGCTGAGCATACGCTCCTGGACGATACGTATCTGCAGATATCAGAGCTGTCTTATAACCTCGCTTCTGAAAGTATCTAGCAAGCTTTGCCGCTGTTGTGGTCTTCCCCGAGCCCTGTATCCCCACAAGCATGAATACATTTCTTCTGCCTGGTTTAACCCTGAGCGGAACGGGCTTCTCACCGAGAAAACGGGTTAGCTCCTCATATACGACCTTGATTACATGTTCTCTTCTTGAGATGCCTGGCGGAATCTTCTCTCTTAAGGCTCGATCCTCTACGCGTTTCGAGAGATCTAGGACAAGCCGCACGTTGACGTCTGCTTGTAGCAATGCACGTTGGAGATCTCGGATCAATTCTTTTACTGCAGCTTCGTCAATAGAGGAGACCCGAAGAATCTTCTTCAGAGACTCGTAAAGAGAAGAGCCGAGTTTTTCCAGAGCCAATTCGGTCGCTCCAAGAGGGTTAAATATGTAAATCAGCGCTGTTGTTTTATTTTTAATTTAATTAGCGCTGACCCTTAAATGTATTCTTTCCGCATAGAAAAGGTGTCTGATAGCGAAAGGGCGACATTAAGTTTTATCAATCAATTTTTCATTGTTGTATCCCGAAGGTGATCTGTACCGATGAGCGTAAAGGAAATCGCCAAGTATATCGATCTGAGAAGCGACACAGTTACTCTACCTACGGAGGAGATGCTTGAGGCGATAAGAAACGCCAAGCTCGGAGACGATGTCTATAAGGAGGACCCCACAGTAAACCAGCTGGAAGAGATGGCCGCAAAAAAGATGGGTAAAGAGGCAGCTATGCTTGTGCCAAGCGGAACGATGGCAAACCTTGTCTCGGTCACGGCGAATACAAAACGGGGGGACAGCGCAATCCTAGAGGCAGAGTCGCACATATACTGGTATGAGGTAGGCGGAATCTCAGCTATCGCGGGGGTTCTCCCGATACCTGTTAAGGGAGAGATGGGCGTCATGAATCCGGCTGATATCGAAGCGGTCATCAGACCTGCATCTCTGCATTATGCTGAGACGACGCTTATATGCATAGAGAACACGCATAACAGGGCGGGTGGAACGATTGTAACTCCTTCTCAGATAGAGGCCATAAGTAAAGTTGCAAGGGAGCATGGTCTACGGCTCTATATGGATGGAGCCAGAATCTTTAATGCCGCCGTAGCTTTGAAGGTGGATGTAAGGGAATTCACTAGGCATGTTGATAACTTGATGTTTTGCCTCTCGAAGGGACTAAGCTGCCCAATAGGGTCTATAGTCGTCGGAAGCGAAGAATTCATCGAGAGAGCCAGGAAAATCAGAAAAATTCTTGGCGGAGGAATGCGTCAAGCCGGGATAATCGCAGCTCCAGGAATAATTGCTCTTGAAAAGATGATTGATCGACTGGAGGAGGATCATAAAAACGCCCGTCTCCTAGCTGAGGGGCTGCTCGAAATAGAGGGGCTTCATGTTGATTTAAGGACTGTGCAGACAAACATGGTTATGTGTGATGTCGATGGTCTTGGAATATCAGCTGACACATTTGTCGAAAAACTGAAAGACAGCGGCGTCCTCGTGAATAGCATAAGCAAAACTAGGGTTAGATTTGTCACTCACCGGGGGATAGAAAAGGAGGATATAGAAAAAGCCCTATGCATAATAGAAGGGGTGGTAAGAGAAATCAGGCGGAAAAGTAAAATATAACTGGTGGCTGTCTTGGTTCTTTCTCCATTTTGCATTTACTTTACTCTCATAAGTTTTGTCCGTCCTAGGATGCGCCAGTACTCTACCTCTACGCCTTCGTTGATCCTAGATTTAAGGTCCTCATCCTCTGGGAGAGGAGACTCGAAGATCTCGTATGTCTCTAGATCCATTATTTGAACGGCATTAGGTAGGACTGATAAGACTTGTCCGGTTCTCTTCTCAATTATGGGAACTTCGACTTTGGCATCAACTGGTTTTACGAAGCTTCTTTTAACACCATCGAAGACTCCTATCGTAACTACGCGTGCCTTAGCGGCGCCATGCTTTCCAGGCTTAGACTTTGTCAAGTCAACTATGCGGCACGGTTCATTATCTACAATCACATAGCTACCTGTCTTGAGGCTTCCAACGTCAACCGGCTTGCTCACGGCATCACTCCTCCAATAGATTTGCCATACTCTTTTTGGTTACGAGCTCTTTTATAGTTTATCAGCCTTTATTTATTTTCATTATTTCAAATCGTGGTGCATAAAACGTAGCGTGGCGGGAAAATCCAAGCATGCTAAGCAGTAGATCTCGTCTCATCAGGATCCTGAAAGGCGAAGAGGTCGATAGGGTCCCAATTTCTCTATATGAATTTGACGGTTTCTATGATAGCTGGATCTATAATCATAAAGAGTACGTGGAGATACTTGAGTATGCTAAGGGAAAGACTGACAAAATGTACTTTTGGGCTCCTCAAGCTAGTGAAACTGTGCTGTTTTACGGCTTGATTGATGGACAATATGTTAATCGTAAGAGATGGAGAGACGGAAGATCCACCTATACAAGAGTGGTTATTGAAACTCCAAGAGGCCCCGTTGACAGGATTAGCCGTCAAGACGACAATGTGCATACTTCTTGGACCATCAAACATTTCTGTGAGAATGTTGAAGACGCCCAGAAAATTCTTTCAATTCCATATAAGCCGTGGCGCCCAAACGTAGACTCCTTCTTCACTCTTGACAAAAAGATAGGCGATGATGGTATTCTTTTAGGAGACATACCGGATGCCCTCTGTTTGACCGTTGGATTGTTCGGTTTGTCAAGGTTCTTGAAACTGTACATACGAGATCGAGAAATGATCTTTGATCTTATGGAATTCTTTCATGAGCGGATATTTAACTATCTAGAGTATATCCTAAAACGTGGTGCGGTCACACTCTACCGCATATATGGTCCTGAATATGCTACTCCCCCTTATCTCCATCCGAGGGAATTTGATAAGCTTGTAGCATCCTACGATTCTGAGCTGATCGATCTCCTACATAGTTACGGCGGATACGCTCGCCTTCACTCTCATGGAAAAGTTAAACAGGTGCTGCCGTATATCAAGGAGATGAATATTGATGCAATTGACCCTCTTGAACCTCCCCCAGACGGGGATATAGAGCTTAGAGAAGCCAGAAAAATCCTCGGAAGCGAAGTGGTGTTAATCGGAAATATTGAAGAGAGACTATTCGAGATTGGGAGCAGAGAGGAAATAGAGAAACATGTTCGA
>CAZCXS010000027.1:0-7352 GCA_964502685.1 uncultured Candidatus Bathyarchaeia archaeon | reverse complement strand
TAGCTTCAGGCGGTACACGTGTCCACAAAAAGGAAGTTCTCATAAAAAGATTAAAAGAACAAGGCTTGCATCCAGAGTCTTTTAAATACCATCTTCAAGCCTTCGACTATGGCATGCCTCCGCATGCCGGATGGGCAATCGGTCTGGAAAGACTAGTGATGATGCTTACAGGAATCAAAAATATAAGAGAAGTTGTGCTTTTTCCACGGGACAGATTCAGGTTAACTCCCTAACTCAGCTTACAAAAATTCTTTTCATGAAGAGGATGCTTGATAGGTCTGTTTGAGGATACTCTTTTAATTTCTTTGCATGTCCGCCAATTTTCTTCTTAGCGACTTTAGTGTCCCTGAGATTAGTTGGATATGAATCGCGGCTGGTCTACTGCCTATCTGCGTAACGCAGGGAATAGCAGCTTTAACTAGCGGCAAAGCCTCATGAGAACAACGAAGCACAGCTCGCCCATTCTCCGGATCATATTCAATCAGTCTCAGATCTGTCTGGCTTGCCCCATACTCCCCAAACAGCCTTAAAATGCTATCCCAGATCGCATTGTAAAGATTCTTTTTATTTGTCCGATTGCCTTCGATTTTAACTGCAATGTAACGTCGTCTCACCCTTCTGGACAGTCCTTTCCCCTCCTTATTACATATATACCAGGAGCTACATAATTCGGGCTGAGTTTTCTCCTATTCCGTTCAATTATCTCTTTAGGATTCTCAGATATGGCCCTCTTTGCATCGTCCAAGTTTAATCCAAAAAGATAGCCAAGAGAGGCATAGTCCTCAGGTTTCCTCAATAAGCCTACGTCATTCGCTCCGCTGGATAGAATTATGGAAACACCGAACTTCTTCGCTATTAAGCTCTCTTCTCTCATCTTGGAGAGAAGACGGATCCTTCGATAACCATGTAAATATAATAGCGGAGCTAAATCGAACTCAAGTGAGACACACGCATTTGAGGCAAGCTCAGCCTCGGCTGAATCGAAAAATCGCTTTTTCATGTCTAAATGAGAAAAGGATAGGATATCAACTCTGTGGTCCTTAGCGGCTTGTCTGGCTATACTCTTAGAGACACATCTGACCGAGATTATTTCTACGCCTCTTCTGAGAAGCCTCAGGCTTCTAAGCAGCTCAGTTGTGTTTGCTGGTTCCAAATCAACCCTGCTTACAAAGTCCAATCCAACTTCACTGCAGATTTTACTAATTTTCTTCACATCATCTCGGGAGAATTTTTGAGGTAATGTTACTCCGACGGCTTTGTATCCGAGCTCAGCGGATTTCCTAATCATCAACCTGGTCTTATCTTGGTCTTCAAGGTTCGGACGTAAGTGAAGGTCTACAAAGACTTTCACGGCAGCATCCCTAACTCTTTGCATATATTTCTTATACCATCAATTTTCGAGGTCTTAAATCGGATTCTCAAATGGATCGGGTCCGCGTTGCATAGCCTGAATCTTCCCGTGTAGGCGGCTTGCTTATCAAGTCGAAGATATAGGCTTCCCTTCTCTACTCGTCTTTTCAGCTCCCAATTCAGCGTCTCCTTCTCGTATTGTGAAAGATTATGCCCTATTTTTCTGAGAACAGCCTCTGTTATGTCAGGCTTCGTTATCTTCGCTCTGTAAAAAATAATAGGATTTCCATACTCCCCTTTTAAGACCCTTTTACGAAGCACTACTTCTTCGACTCTGTTAGAAGGTAGGAGATTTTGGAAAGCCTTCTCGATTTTCTCCGGATCTTCAGTCGCATGCGCAAATAAACTAATTTCAATAGAGATTATCTTCTTTCTCACGGAGATTCCACGCACATTTGATTAAATCGTACCTCTCACAAATATTCTTCAACATTCGATTTAAAGATAGTTAAGAAGATGAGGGTTCAAAATCAGTATTGAAGAGAAGAACGCTTTTAAATATTTTAAAGCCTAGATTCTCTCTTCCGCAATGCTAATATTTATCGAATCCTACGAGAGAAGACGCTGAAAGAGACGTGAGATTATGATACCTAAAGCGTTCTTCGTGACCGGAGGAAAAGCTATTGGAAGGGTTTCAAAGCTGAACACCTTCGATCTTGCATTGAAGAATGCGGGAATAGCCAACTGTAACCTCGTTAATGTAAGCTCAATCATCCCTCCAAACTGTAAAGAGACTACCCCTAAAGAGATTCCCATAGGAAGCATAACGTACGCCGTCATCTCGAAAGCAGATGGGAGAAATGGGAGAATAAGCGCGGGGATTGCTTGGGGTTTTGCAGAGGGGAAGAACTTCGGCGTTGTGGCTGAAGCTTATGGAAGTATGGATGAATCTGATACGAGAAGAATATTAGATGAAAGAATCCAAGAGATGGCAAATATTAGAGGAATCAAGCTTTGCAACGTAAAATACAGAATAGAAACGTTAGATGTGCCAGGGGGTTGCTATGGATGTGCCGTCGTAGCATTGGTATATCTTTTCTGAAGCTTGCCTTAAGGCATGAGCCCTCGAACTTTTCTCCCAGCGCTTGTCAACCCTCTAAATACTCGCCCTCTGCCCTTTCCTAGATGAAGCTCGGGCAGCAATGTTCTGTCGACAAGTATAACCTCGTACCATTTCGACCGGCCGTCTTCCCAGACCCAATATGAATTTAGAACCTCCAAGTTCGGATATTTCCTAGCAGCCCTCTCTTCCGCGATTAGCCTGATGCTCTTCGCCGGCTTATACTTCTTTACGCCCATTCTTTTCTGTCTTCGTCCTGCTCTTGGACGCGGCTTTCTCAGTCCGCCTCTTCTGACACGGACGCGAACAACGACGTATCCCGGTTTGTCTTTGTATCCGAGTCTTCTAGCTCTATCTATTCGCGTCGGCTTTTCAATCCTTATGATCGCTGGCTGTTTCCTCCACTCCATTACCCTCTGTTGCATTAACTCCTTAACGTATGATGATTCTGGTTTTCTCCAAGCCTGCGCCATGTATTTGTAAGCCATCAACCACGCACTCCGGATATTGCAATCCTACGAACCCGTCAAATTTATACCTTCCGCCCCCGGCAAAACACAGTGCGCTCCAATCAATGGAATCAGATTTTATAAAAAACATTATCTAAAATTTCTACGAATACTTAGCCTTGGAGCGAATTGAGAAAATGAACGAGAAGATCCATGTTACCGTTTGGAACGAATTTCTACATGAGAAGAAAAGTACAGAAATAGCTGAAATCTATCCCAAGGGCATACATAATGCCATAGCGGGGTATCTGAGCGTTAAACCGGATATTGAAACACGAACAGCGACGCTGGAAGAACCCCAGCATGGATTAACAGATGATGTACTCAACAAGACTGATGTGCTTATTTGGTGGGGTCACATGGCTCATGAAAGGGTAAGTGACGATGTAGTAGAAAGGATATATCAAAGAATAATGTGCGAGGGGATGGGTCTCATAGTACTCCATTCAGCACACTATTCGAAAATCTTCAGGCGGCTTATGGGTACCAGCTGCAGTCTCAGATGGCGAGAAGATGGAAAAAGAGAACGCCTATGGGTAGTCTCTCCTGGGCATCCGATAGCTAAGGGGCTTGGCGATTACTTCGAGATTGAGCAGACCGAGATGTATGGCGAGTTTTTTGATATTCCAAAACCGGATGAGCTTGTGTTCATAAGCTGGTTTAAAGGAGGGGAAGTGTTCCGAAGCGGATGCTGTTTCTATAGGGGACGTGGAAAAATCTTTTATTTCCGCCCTGGACATGAGACTTACCCAATTTATCATAACAAAACAGTTCTCCAAGTGATTGAGAATGCCGTCAGATGGGCGGCGCCGATCGAAAAGCCGAAGCCTCTTACGATACCAAAAGCTGTACATGTAGAACCCCTCGAAGATCTTACGTAGCAGCATTAATTCCCCAATTTTTCAATCTTCATGTCCTTAGAGGGCTTTGTGACAGCTTAAACAATACCATAAACATTCTAGAAGTTTAGATCCCGACTTGATCACTAAAATCCATCTGAATTTACCGCGAAAGTACAGCTAAACATCTACTGAAGCAAAGGCGATATGGCCTGAAACATCTTTAAAAAGCAAATGCTAAACATGGAATCTCCTATAAAAAATAGGAGTATTATAGTCTTGTTCAAGAGGTGGTTGTGATCAGCCTAAAGTCTGAGATTGAAAGCCGCATTCTAGACTTGGAGCATCTTTTAAGTGCTGTTAGAATCTCGATACAGCAGGGCGGCGGATTCTTAGTTAGTAGAAGAGCTCCGAACGGTCCGATTATGAGGGAGAGAAGCCTAGAGTATATACATAAGTCTTGCTGGGGTTTATATGCCGCTGGTGTTGATCATGAAATAATTCGCCAAATGCTTGACTGGGTTGCTGAGAACGCCCTTAAACCGAACGGGGACTTCTACTTTGACGAAGAGAACCCTAATTATAAGATTCTGCAGAGAGTTTATAGACCTCTGACCTTCCTCAAAGTGGCTGCTTGGATCAGTCATCCTTTAGCTAAGAATAAGCTGGTTATAAACCGCATACTTCAATACCAGCATAGATCCGGAGGCGTATTCCATTACATTGGAGAAGACCCAGATGAGATAGAGGAGCAGCCATACATAGGCTCTCTTAACACGAGTTTCTTCGGTCACTTGATGATCGCTCTCGATATGAAAGAGCCAGCTATAAAAGCCGGGGATTGGATACTCAACTTTGTGAAGGCAAACCGAGACTACATGCAGGAGAAGGGTCTTATGTATACGCAGATGACGCCCGAAGGCGACCTCATAACAAACGTGAAGCCCGGGGAGAAGATTACCAAGGTTTTGAATAACAAAGATCCGAAGCAAGAGTTCTGGCATGTTGGGACATGTATGGCATATCTAGCGCTTCTCTACGAGACGATGAAAGATAGATGGAACCATTCTGAGGCGGTCGCTAAACCCTATCTTGAGACCGCTATAGAGCTGCTTAACTTCGAGGAGACGATGCCTCTTTACACGTATCTCTGGCCCTCAAAATGTAAAGTAGGCTGGGGAGCGGGAGAACTTTTGAGAGTCCTAGTAAAGTATGATAAAGGCACGAAGGAGCAGATTGAAGGAGCTTATAGAATAGCCAGGCTCGTAGCGATCTTCACATTCATGGATAACCAGTTACCAAATGGAGGCTGGTCCTGTATGCATTACCCTCTAGATGAAAGGATACCTGAAATGCGGTTTGATTACAAGCCTTTGAAAGGTATAGTAAACGTTCCTCAGAAGCCGATACCAAACTCGAGGACTATCTTCTTACCGTCCGAGGAGATAACAGGCGAGTTTCTCGGAGAGATGAAGGCGATCGAGGGTGGAATGGAAACGCTGCTTAACTATTATAGAGAGCTCTACGAGAATGAATGAAGAATTAAGGTTTCCAGCATACAGCCCTATAATGGTATGCGCTTAGAGATAACAAATATTTAAACCTACAAATCGTTAATAATGATGATTCTTGGATGCTCCTGATAAGAGACAGAGAAGGCAATTATTACTTGACGGGCTGAGTTGATTCAGTTGTCCAGCGGACGGATATTCAAAGACAGAAATAAGCTCTCGCCGTATTATATTCCTGAAAGGCTTCCTCACAGAGAGGAACAAATCCGCATGCTTCACTCCATCTATGACGCGATGATAAAAGACATTAATAATGCCTATCCCAGGTTCACGCAGATAATCGGCCCAACAGGAACAGGGAAGACTTGTACAGCCATAAAATTCGGTAGACAGATAATGGAGTATGCCAGAAAAGAAGGGGTCGATCTGAGATACATCTATGTAAATTGCAAGGTAGATGGCGCAACACGTTATGTTCTATTCAGAAACCTTGTTAGAAAACTAACTCCCAAAATATCGACAAGAAGCTTAAGCCCCGAAGAGATGATTCAACAATTCGTTGAGTATTTAAAGGCCGAAAATATATTTGCGCTTATAACGTTTGATGAGATAGATTATTTCATTCAGACCAATCCTAAAGAACACATAATATATGATTTAACCCGCACAACGGAGATAAGTCCAGGCGAAGCATCTTTAATAATCGGTGAGATATTCATAGCGAAATCGTTACGGTGGCATGAACGCCTAGATCCTGGGGAAAAATCCACGCTTGGGCTTGGCATAATAGAGTTTCCGAGATACACAGCCCCGCAGATCAAAGAGATACTTTCAGACCGCATTGAAGAAGCGTTCCATCCAGGGGCAATAAGCGAGGATACGCTTAACCTTGTGAGCGACATTACAGCAAATCCTCCGATTAACGGCGATATACGCGTGGGATTGGATCTCCTATACTACTCAGGAAATCTGGCGGAGAATCAAGGACTCAATAAGGTCCTTCCGGATCATGTGAGGAAAGTCTATAGCGAAATTAATCCATCCATCACTTCAGAGGATATCATGAGCTTAGACAGGAATGGAAGACTCATTCTTTTAGCATTGGTACGCAGCTTAAGGTCAAGTAACTCAGCATATGCAGGACTACGCGAAATACGTAAAAATTACGAAGTTATATGCGAAGAATACAATCTCAAGCCGACTGAAAGATTTGAAGAATGCATGCAAGATCTCATATACCGCGGAATAGTCGATATGAAATCTCTGACCGAGCTAGGAATTTCCGGCGTATCCCTAATAGATCTTGAACAATTCCTCAGCAGCCTTGCAGAAAGGCTAAGGAAGGAAATGAAGTGATAAATAAAAAAAGGAACATTTGGGACGATCTGGAAGACGGTTTCGGAGGGGGAAGCAAATTTAGAATTCTACTTCATCTTGCCCTTCACCCAGAGGAAGCATACACGAAATATGCGTTGGTCAAAGCTACCGGTGTGAGAACCCCCTCTGTTGGAGAACAGCTCAGAATCCTCGTTGAGATGGGATGGGTTAAGGAATATCCATTCACGCCTAGAACATATCAGATAAACACGGATCACGAAATCGTTAAATGTTTCCTAGAATTTCTGGAAAAAATTAGGCGTCTAACTGATAAATAATCAATCTGTTAATCCCGCTTTTTCTTTTTTGCACGATGCAATCCCCTCCCCCTCCCTCAATCTTCACAGACTTCTTAAATACTGGACAATTGAAATTTCTGATGGACGAGAGAGGGAATTCCTTTGATGAGAAAAGGGCAAAGATCAGTCAAAAACCGCAGTGACCGTCACGTGAGAATCCCCATTGGAGAAAGATGCATGAATCCTTGGAATGGAAAAAAATGTTCCAGCACGGATATAGCTTTGTACATAATGTTTAAGGGAAGAAGGCTGCCGATATGCTGGAAATGCTGGAAGGAAATCTCGTCTAAAGATATAGAGTGGAGATATAAGTAAATGTCTGATGATCTTGAATCACTTAATGGAGT
>CAZCXS010000026.1:0-7389 GCA_964502685.1 uncultured Candidatus Bathyarchaeia archaeon | reverse complement strand
GGTTGTGTAGATTCTTGGGTTAAACTTCATCGCAAGCCAAGACACCAGCCTATAAGCTATCTCAAGCTTCTTCAGTTTATCCTCCCAGGCAACTACATCCCGTGTAAGCCAAGGCTTAGATCTCCTGCCCACAACCCTCCCAAAATCCATGCCCACCAGGATTATTGGAGCCGCCTCATAGTTAGACGCCATGAAAACCGCTCTGTCTCCATCCGTGAATCCTCCGAAGTTTTGGAGGGGCGGTAGGGGTTCAACTTGAGTCGTTCCAACAATGAGTTTCGTCACAGAGATTATCTCCTCCATATGCGCCGTTATTTTTTCTATGTTATCTCCATGCGCATGCACCGTGATAATTGAGCCTCTCTCCGCTGAGTACAATAAAGAGCCTATGTCCCCATCTAAATCAGTAACTATGATTTGCGGGGCCTTCTCTCTTTCAATAAGGGCTTGCGTAGCTCCATCGGCTGCTACAAGTGTGAATCTTTCAGAAATTTTAGGATAGGTCCGCAGCAGATCATCCATCTTTTCGTCTAAGCTTGGGCCGGCTCCGAATATTATGGCTGGTTTTTCATACAGTAATTCTCGGAGTTCGCTCAGCGGGGGTTCTATGCGATGCGCTTTAAGTATCCTCGCAAGTATCTCTGTTGCCTTTCTATCGCGTGCTATCTCATAGCCCATAATGTTAGCTATCTCTGCATACTTCTCTAACCACAGTTCAAGCGGGATCAACCGTGTGCAGCTCCACGATATGAATGAGGAAATGGGAAAACTAAATATTTTGGTTAAAAGTCCATACTTCCTTCTCGTAGCTCTCATGAGCTTCTAAAAAGCAGCTCGACGGCTATCCTTTTCCTACATTTTTATCTGAGTTAAGGCTTAAACCTACTCATTGATTATTCCGAAGCCTTAGGCAAAGACTTGTGAATTGGCATTACGGTGGTTTAGATGAGTTTGGAGAAACTGGGTTTTTCAAAGCTTACCTACAGTGAAGTGATCCTCACTATTAAGCTGGGAGAAACTGTTAATTCAGCTCCGATGGGTGTTCTCCTAAATGATTGCGGAAAAATCTATCTAAGGGTTTACAAAGGTCAAAGAACGTACAGGATGATTGTTAACGGAGCAAGAGACTGCGTCCTTAATATTACTGATGATCCGATACTCTTCTACGATGCGATCTTTGAGAAAGACAAAATCTCATACAAGCCAGCCAAGCGTGTCTCATCACCTCGAATACACGATTGTAAAGCATACGTCGAGTGTTCAATCACTGATATAACGAGATGCAAAGAATACGTTAAGGTTCTTTTGAAACCGCTGCTCATCGACGTAATTGATGGAACCGCAAAAGCATACAATCGAGCAGGGCCGGCTATAATCGAGGCTTTAATTTGCTACTCTAAGATTCTCTACTTTAAGAACGTCGATAGGGAAGAGGCTGAAGCTCTCAAAAAAAGGATTAACATATTCAGAGACATAGTTTATCATAGCACCAAGGACCGCGTGCTTAGAAGAATAGCAACAGAAATACTTGAGAAGTCAGAAGAGATATTATGGCCGATGCAATGTGATTCCTGAATAATTCCCCTCGGAAGAGATTAATCCATCTTATGTTAACTATTATCTTGCCGGTGAATTAACGTATGGAGATGAAGCTCTATCCATACGTGATCTTTCTGCCTAAAGAAGAGAAAAAGAGAATTTTAAGGATGATATTCGGATCAAGGGTCCCAATTGATATTCTGAAATTTTCAGCTAACCAAGGAATCGCAAAGAAGATTTATCAGAAAGACCTCATCGAGAATCTTGAGTATTCAAATAAAACGATAATTGAGCATTTAAAGAAGATGACCAAAGCCGGCATACTGAAGGAGAACATGGAGAAGACCGAAATCGAGGGACATGCAGTATGGCTGAAATTTTATACCCTATCAACTTTAGGAAGATGGTTTGCTCTGTTAATAGCTGAGGAAGAGAAGCTCTCAAGAGAGGAAAAGATAGAGATAGTCTGCAACGCATTCCGACTATATACGCGATGGATCAAGAAACTATCGAATAAGCTCAGCATAGAAAAGGAAACGCTAGAAAGAATTTTTCATGAAGAGATGAAACAAACTTAATATACGAATTCGCAGAGAAATTGAGGCTCTTCCTTAAAAACTTTTGTTCAACACTTTACCGGGGGCTATCCAGTGACACAAAGCTTCGATCGGAGAATCCGAAAGCCAAAAAAATAAGATTGTGTAGTCATCTACATAGGACTTTAGAATGAAACACTTCGAGACAAAGGAAACCCCTTCTGCAGATAACAATCGAAACCTCGCGAGGAAGACGCTATTGAAAATTAAGGATATAATCCGACACATAAGAGCGTCAGCCCAGCTCGCCGCTATCTTAGAGGCCAGCGGATGGCCGAAGCCTGGGAATGTTCACAGAACGACTGATCACTCCGACGCTCGTTACGAGCATTTTCTAGCAGGCTCGATAGCGCTCGGTTCCTCAGTTGAAGAAGCCGCCCTGAAAGGAACAAAAGCCGCTAAGGGCAGACTGGACATTTCAAAGATAGGCATCGGGAAACTGGTGAAGAAGGCTGTCCGGGACATCGCTGAATCTCATAATGGAGGCAACACGCACCTAGGCATCTGCCTGCTCTTTATTCCTTTAGCCGCCGCAGCAGCAAAGACCTACGTTGAAAAAGGAGGTATTCCCTTGAACGATTTGAGAAGGAATATTGATGTGATTATGCGATCAACGACTCCTGGCGATGCTGCCGCAGTTTATGAGGCTATAATGCTTGTTGGTTCTCCGCGGGGATTAGGTAGAGTTGAAGGCGATGAAGTTCCTGACTTATATGATAAGCAGGCGCGGAGGAGAATCTTCGAAGAAGGAATCTCTCTCTTCGATGTTATGAAGGAGTCCTCGTCATATGATGCTATTGCAAGCGAATTGGTAACCAGCATGGAAGTCTCATTCGAAATAGGATATAAGGAGCTTGTTGAGACCTTCAAGCGTACCCGTGACATAAACACGGCGACAGTACATACTTTTTTAAGGATTCTCTCAAAGGTTCCGGACACGTTCATTGCGAGGAAAATCGGACTCAAAAAGGTTAGCGACGTAAAAAAGGCTGTTAGAATAGGCTTAAATGAGACCGCCTGGATATCTGAGATGGCTGAGAGAGCCCTTAATCTCGGAGGATTAACTACCGAGAAGGGTAGATCCTTTCTATGGGAGTTCGATAGGAAACTCCAGAGTCTAGGAAAGGATTATAATCCGGGAACTACGGCTGATCTAACTGCAGCCTCATTGATGATTGCCCTTCTGTTCGGATTGAAGTTTTAGTGATCGAGGATGTTGCTGATTAAAGCCCGCGAGGGAGACCTAATCGAAACAGTTGAGGGTTTAATCTTCGACGTGAAGGGATTCGTTCACCCTCCAGACAGAATAGTGGCGTATCTCCGCTACATGGAGAGCCCTCATGGAGATAGAAGAAGAGGCCATAAGGCCTACGTTAAGGTGTACTCGCTAAACGAGAGAGAGGAGGTTCTCAGAAGGAGATATCCGGAGTATCTTTACTATGACCCGGTTTTCGGAGATTACATGCAGGGGGTTCCTAACGAACGCGTTTCAAGGATTTATATACCTTCAAAAAGGGTTTCGGAACTATTTGAGAAGTCACGTTTAGATCCTGTTGAAATGGACGCTGTGGGATTTATTCAAATTCTCCAAGACTTATCTGATGTTGATCTCGAGGATATGGGGATATCCGGATCGATACTTGTAGGTCTCTATACGGAAAAATCGGATATCGATGTGATTGTTTATGGAAAAGAAAATTGTCTATCCGTACATGCCGCTCTGGAAGAAGCAATGGAAAAAAGAGATGGGCCGATTCTGAAATATGACTTGAAGGATCTTAGGAAGCTTTATGAATTCCGCTCGAAGGATACGTGGATGCCTCTTGAGGAATTTATCCGAATGGAGCGTAGAAAGTTTACGCAGGGAAAATATAGGGGAAGAGACTTCTTCATCAGGTTTCTTCTCGACTGGGATGAAGTGGATGAGAGGTATGGAGACCGAATTTATATCCCTTCAGGATATGCAAGGATAAAAGCAAGAGTCGTAGACGCCTCGAACTCAATATTTACGCCATGCAAATACTTAATCGATGATATCGAGATTCTCGAAGGAACAAAAGCACAGTTATTAAAAGAAATCGTATCTTTCAGAGGTAGATTCTGCGAACAAGCGAAGAAGGGTGAAAGAGTCATCGCGCAGGGAAAGGTTGAAAAAGTCGTAGAGAAGGATGGAACAGAGTTTTTCAGACTGATCTTAGGCGCAAAGCCTTCGGATTTTATGATAAGTAAACCATCTTAGCCTATTATTGGCTTTATATAGTCGCTTCCTCTCGCTTCTTTCGAACCGATCAAAACTCGATGATATTGCCGTTCAGCCCGTCTATCGGTAACCTCCTCTAGCTTCCCATACGATAATATTCTTTCGCCTTCTTCCGCTAAGCCGCCGTAAAGCCCCTCAAATGATACTACCTCAAGTATGTCTCTGACTTTTTCTCCCTCAATGACTCTGACATCCTCAACCCTATAGACCGCAGGCAAAAAATCCGCTTCAGAAGCATCAGAGACTGTCGCTTCGATTTTGATCATTCCCTGCGGCTTGAAAATTCGGTCTCCATACCTCTCATCGATCTCTTCCTCCAGTTTTACTGGATGTATAGAGAATGACGTCCCACGGAATAATCCCCGGTTCCATCTCCTTTTGAAAATCCTCGCTGCCTCCTCGTAAGTTAACGGATACATCCTAGCCTTATTCAGACACCATTCTCGAATCCTCTCTTTGTCGAATCTTCGGATCGAAGAATCTTGTTCCTCATAAATCTGTTTAAGTGTCTCCTTTACGGATTTGCTCGCCTTCGCTCCGTATATTGTTAAGTCTATATCTGAAAATTTTTGGTGAATATCTAGGAGTATAGAGCCAGTGACACCGAAGAATTCTATCGGAACTCCGCTTTCATCAGAGATCAGATTAACCAGATCAATGACTTTTCTTTGAAGATCATCCATCTTCTCCATCCGTAGGAGACGGGACAGCTTCTCTTCTGGTTTGAAGTGAGCTGAAATTCTATCTAGCGGTACAGCAGACATCCTGATGCCCATAACAGACGAATAATAAAGATATTCGGGATGATGCTCTTCCAAAAAGCTAAAAGTCTCTAAAAGATCATGCATCGTATAATTACGTAAGGCTCGCCTTAGCCTCTTATTCCCTCTGCCCCACCTTCCCGAGGGATCTGGAACGTACTTTAAATAGGCTATCACTCGATCCTCAGGATGTACGGAACCGACTATGCAAAAGAGGTACCCCTCTATCGTTTTAATATAATCCCGATCTCTAAACCAACGCATCAACTCTTCACCTCGAAAGGAAGGTCATCAAAAAAGGGGATCGGCATGCTATTTATGTAAACAGATTTTGCTTTATTCCCTGTTGCTTTCGAAAGCCGTGTAATCTGCTTTTCCTCCTTTGACTTAGAGTCTAATTCACAAGCATATATTCCCCATGAAATTTTAAATCTAACAAGATATACTTGCACGTATTGTAGTATAATACTGTGAAGCATGGAGTTCAAGGTGATTCTGATCGATGAAACTTAAAGCAAGAATCCTTGGGTTAGAAGCAGGGGGGAAATCAGTCGTTGTCCTCAACAAGGAGGACGCTGAGGACCTCAGCGTCTCAAGCCTTGAAAGAGTTAGAATATCTAAAGACAACAAAGAATCAATCGCGATAGTGAATACCACCACCAAGCTGATTAAAAGAGGGACGATAGGTGTATATGAGGAGGTTAGAAATTCTCTAAGCCTTGAAGAGGGAGAAGAAGTTGAAGTTGAGATTGCTCCCTTACCTAGCTCAGTCTACTTCATCAGAAACAAGCTGAGGCAAAGAAAACTGACTTATAGGGAGATCCGCGAGATCGTAAGAGATATGGTGAGGGGGAATCTCAGCGAGATAGAGATAGCCTCATTCGTCACTGCTCTCCATATTTTCGGGTTGGACTTGGATGAAGCGACAAGCCTTTCACGTGCCATGGTTGAGACGGGGAGTATCCTCAAGATTGATAGATACCCAATAGTAGACAAACATTCAATCGGCGGAGTGCCAGGAGACAAGACAACCCTTCTCGTCGTCCCAATAGTCGCGGCCGCGGGGCTAACAATACCCAAGTCGTCATCAAGGGCAATAACTTCAGCCGCAGGCTCAGCGGATAGAATGGAAGTCCTCATGCCTGTAAGCTTGAGCCTCGACGAGATGAAAAAAGTAGTCGAGAAGACAAATGGCTGCATGGTGTGGGGCGGCTCTCTCAATCTTGCCCCAGCAGACGACATGTTCGTGAGAATTGAGCATCCCCTCTCAATTGATCCGCTTCTTCTCCCCTCAATCATGAGCAAGAAGAAGGCTGTCAACGCAAATCTACTGGTTATAGACATCCCGACTGGAAGGGGAACCAAGGTTAAAACGATAGGAGACGCGGAGCTCTTAGCGAAGGACTTCATGGAGCTCGGCCACAGACTAAACATCAAGGTTCAATGCGCCATAACGTACGGCGAGCAGCCTGTTGGATACGCGATCGGTCCGTCCTTAGAAGCACATGAGGCCTTAAGCGTACTTATGGGTAAAGCGGATGTTCCTGATCTCGTAGACAAGGCAACGGACATAGCAGGCATACTCTTGGAAATGAGCGGAAAAAGTGATGGAAAAAGTCTTGCATTAGAGATTCTTAAGTCTGGAAAGGCTGAGAGAAAGCTACGAGAGATCATAGAGGCTCAGGGAGGAGACCCTGAGATTAAACCGGAGGACATACATATAGGAGATGAAACTTTCACTGTTAGATCTAAAAAAAGTGGTTATCTCCTCTGGATAAACAATGCGTCGCTTGTGGAGATAGCCAGACTCGCAGGGGCACCGAAAGATAAGGGGGCTGGAGTCCGCCTTCATAAGAAAATCGGCGATACTGTTAGAAGGAATGATCCTCTCTTCACGGTCTACGCCGAGAGGGATATCAAGCTGCAGAGGGCAATAGACAGACTCGAGGAGTCTTATGTTCTCGGAATCGGAGAAAGGAGAGAGATGCTGATCCATGAGGTGAAGGAGTTTCCGGTTCCAAAGAAGACATTCGTGCTTGAACGTTAAGGGTATAATTCAAGCGTACTTAGAAAAGATGCTCTAGAAGAATCTTAAACCCGATTAGAATCAGAATCACTCCGCCGAGCATCTCGATTTTTCTCCCAAGCATTTTGCCTGCGTGGCTTCCTAAGTACAGGCCGAAGAATGATAATATGAACGTGACGGCGCCAATTATAATTACGGAGAGGAGAA
>CAZCXS010000025.1:0-7474 GCA_964502685.1 uncultured Candidatus Bathyarchaeia archaeon | reverse complement strand
TTGCGGGAGATTTCTCCACTGGTCATCGGTTCGAGTCCGTCCGGCGGCGCCACCATTAATCTGATGTTTTAATCTTGAGCTGAAGGATTTCTGGCATCCTTGTTGGAATGGCGGATTGGCGCATCTGATGTATAGCCCTAATTAGCCTCTGGGCTAAATCTTGCTGTTTGTATCCTGTATTAAGCATTTATATTGTCTATCGTTTAGTTTTGTCGGGTAGGCTTTATGATACGAGTCGGCATCATAGGTTTCGACACGTCCCACGTGGTGGAGTTTACCAAGAGAATCAACCATTTCGATGTGAGTGAAGACTTTTGGGTTGAAGGCGCCAGGGTTGTAGCCGGCTATCCAGGTGAACCGACGCCGGCTGCTTCCCAAGAAGTGCTGGATGAGAGGACTAAGACCCTTAGACGATACGGCGTGAAGATTGTTGATCGTCCAGAATCTCTCATAGGGATCGTCGACGCTGTTATGGTTGAGTATAACGAAGGAGCTAAGCATCTTGAAGCGTCGAGACCATTCATGGAAGCCGGGTTACCGGTCTTCATAGATAAGCCCTTGGCGTGTTCCCTTAAAGAGGCGAAGAAGATATTTGAACTCGCGGAGTCTAATGGTGTTCCCGTATTCTCCGCTTCATCTCTCCGTTACGCTCTGGAGGTTCAAAAGCTTAAAGATTCAAAAAGCGAGGTAGGCTCTATCCTGGGCGCATCCACCTACAGTCCTGGCACGATCGTAAAGTTTAATCCCGGCCTATTCTTCTACGTCATTCACGCCATAGAACTGCTTTACGCTCTGATGGGCAAGGGCTGCCGGACTGTTAGATGCTATTCGGATGATCGATGGGACGTTATAATAGGCAGATGGGCTGATGGACGCGTAGGCATAGTGAGAGGCTTAAGATCAGGTGCTAAGGGATACGGCTTTACAGCCTTCTGCGAGAAAAAGATAGTATCCTGTAGTATAAACACGACTTGGATATACACGGAGCTTTTAAAGAATGTGATTGAAATGTTTAAGACCAGAAGACCCCCTGTAGATCCAGCGGAGACTTTAGAGATAATCGCCTTCACGGAGAAAGCTATGGAATCCAGCAAGTTAAACAGTGAGGCTGAGATTCATATATAAATGTGCATGACGGGAAGCTTAGCCTTAGCTGAAAAGTGTAGTGACACCACATATCGCTCTAAAAGACAGTTATGGTTTCCGACAGAAAATAGTAACCATTAGCCCGCCAAGCCGTTTACACGTATCTCCCTTCCGTGAAACATTAATTTCGTTCCAAAACAGATGATCACTCGACCTATTTTATCATCCTTCGTCAGCTCGATTAAGGCTGCCTCTCCATCAGTCTCAAAGCCGTCGAACTTCAATCTACCTCCACTTTTCGAGGCTTGAGCAAAATAGTGAACTCGTCCGTCTACGAATCTTATCCTTGCGCCGATAGCTGAGGCCCCCTCAGATTCAACCGTGAGAGGCTCAACCGACTTTACAGGCAACTTTTCCTCTGCTTGAATTGGATAAAAGACGTAAAGGAAGTGTGTTGTTCCCGAACCTTTCTTCTTGAATACAGCGACCGGGATCGGCCTGACCTTCCTCTCTGTCCCATGAGCAATGATCCATCCTCTTAGCACGGGTTCTTCCTGGCCGGCGACAACCTTGACATCCAGGTCCCCTGTGGGAAGAGGCAGTATCGCTATGTTGCTTGATTTTTTATTTTTCGTTACTACCGCACCGCTTGGGTGGTGAACCTCCGCCGAGGGAGTATCCAGATGAAAGAGGGATTCATACTTATGTTGCTTATCATCTCTGGCTTTCATCTCATCCGTAACAATCCAGTAGTGAGGCTTGATGAACAGGATCCTCCGCGTATGTGTCACCGTCCTATCGTTTCTTGTTCCGTATCCCTCGTCATACGTGCCAGCTGCATAATCGAACCCTGTCTGACTGATCCACTTTAAGGGCAGAGGCTTGGAAACGGTGTATGTTCCTCCTCCTCGACCCTCTCCCCATCTCTTCTCCCTCGGCATTCCACGTCTATTTTGACCCTGATCATCTACGATGACAACGTTATGCGCAAAGGATGAGATTATGTGCCTCCTCCATTTAGACGAATCATAATAGTAATTTCCAGGGTCGATGACGTGGGCTTTTCCATAAGCGTAGACCACGATGTTCAGCTTATCTTCGTGTTGATGAGCGTCACCGAATGGACCTGCATCGAAGAGGAGATAGCGATCATCCAGGTCCCAGCCGGAACGCATAACGAGATAACCCGCGTAAGGAAAAACGTAAGAATCGAACTTGGGCCGTTCACCCTCTTTCCCTTCCGTCGCCATCCACTGGAAATCCCTTCGATGGGGGAAATACTTGAAGCCTTCAGCTAGGATTCCACGTATTGGGACTTCACTCGCGTCGTTCAGTCCTGGAAGTTTACCGTTAGGCATCGAAGCATAAAGATTGAAGTTATACATCTTCTCTAATTTCTCTACGTAATCCGAAGGAATCTCTACGTCATTGATTCGAGCTATCTGCATAGCCCATACGAAATTTCTCAAGCTCACCTGATGGTAGCCTGTTGAAAGTTCAATCTGCACCCCGTCGGGATAGACTTGGTTTTCCAATTCACGGTACAGCCTCTCAATAGCCGTCTTCCTCCATGTTTCTGCTTCCTTAAACTCCGGAAACATTACGCCTACATGGAACAGCCCATTGCTCTCCATTGCTCCCCAATTGGAGAAAGATCTGAAATGCCTCGGGTCCATTAAATAAATCGCGTGGTCCCTAAAGGCCTTCAGCATCGCGATATGAGCCTCAACCGTAAAGGATGGGGAGTGGAGAAAGTAATAATAGGCCGGAATCCACGTCTGCCCCATTCTGATGCCTGCGTCAAGCGAAAGAGATAGTAGCCCAGGCTTGTCGTCGAGCCCCTCGAGATATCTTTCGCCAATCTGTACAGGCATCGCATCTATCCAGCTCAGCAGCTGATTTACAAATTCCCTCGCGTATCTCTCATCTTTGGTTTGAATGTAAGCTCGCCCCAGAGTTATCCAATGGAAGTGCCTGTTTAGGGATATCGCCCATTGATCATAGTTTACGGGATCCTCATTCCATCTGATATTTCTCCCTATTTTCTGCGGGGGATGGCCAACGAGGGTAAATACGTGCTCCAATATGCGATTGGCCTCAGCGATCACATGTTCATCAGCACCTTTCTCTAAAGGAGGAGGCTTCGGTCTCTCTCTGTTCTTCATGTACTCTACAAGCTCAACCTTAGCCCTCTCGAGATCTCCATCCTGTACGGCTTCCCTAACTTTATCCAATCCTTCGTAGTTCAGATTGATTTCATTAAAGAAAGCCTTATCATCCAGTTGCTTCATAAAGATCCGCCCTTAAGCTGGGCTAATCTTTAACATTCTCCGACCTTTCCATGTGGTCTCCTCAGCTTCGTCCGTTACGTCCCGGCCGTTCAATTTGATACGGTAGGAACCGGAAGGCTTTGTCAGATACACAGGAGCATGAAGTCTTATAGTTTCTATTTCCAAGGACGTTTCCTCTTGAATGCAGTATACGATTTTGCCATAGGAGAAGGAGTCCGTCTCCACCATCCCATAGGGTGTAATCAACCTGATGGGCACTCTTTCTCCTGACGGATTCACAACTACGAAGGTTCTGTTTTCAATATCAGAAAGAAGCCAGGCAGGAGCCTGTGCAGCGTAAAGCATGGCGCCGTTCACCTCTATATAACCCGAAGTGCTCTGTTTCACGTTGGTACCTTCCAACATTGGAGCTTCATAAACTTGGCCGTTTATTCTTCTCTCGAGAAGAACGTTATTTAAGAGGTCGACCTTGATAGCTAAAGTGTCGCTTCCACTTTTGTATGTAACCTCTCTCACCTTATTTTCATCTACAACATCCTTCACGTAAGCCTTTGAGATGTGATCGCAGAAAGATTCGAAGCTCCCATGCTCATCCGCATCTCCCACTTCAAACACGAATCCCGCTTTGATGTTTCCCTTATAGAAGGCGCTCTTAGGGCTACTGTACTCCCAGAAGCTCTTGGCATCTCCCTTATAGTTATAAATGGATAGAACCAAATCGCCATACTGATTCTCATTCAACACAATCGGAGCCTCGAAGCCGAGATTCGATTGTTGCAGAGGACGTACCGCTATATAGACGTCTCCGTCTCTCACTAGAAGGTTATCGAGAGGCTTAAGGTTAACTG
This sequence comes from uncultured Candidatus Bathyarchaeia archaeon, assembly GCA_964502685.1. Lineage (GTDB taxonomy): Archaea > Thermoproteota > Bathyarchaeia > Bathyarchaeales > DTEX01 > B63. Next base: position 3,249 of record CAZCXS010000025.1, on the reverse strand, counting down.
GAACTTTCTCAACAGCCCTGTCGTTGATAAGAACCTGATCGAGATCTTTATAGTGCATTAGTATCACATCCGTCTTTAGGGAGAACCATTCTTCTCTTCTAAGGGGCAATCCGTAGAGGGCTATCGCCTTATTTTTATATTGAGCTCCAAAGAACATTCCCTCTTCAACGTACGGATTCTCTCTCCAATCCTTATCGTTAATTATGTATCTACAGAATAGTACGTTGTATCCTGGGTCCTTCTCTCTTTTGTAGTGAAGTATTAAATTGTCCGTCTGAACCCCGTATCCAATGGAAGACGTCCCCAGGGCATACTTAGAGGTCATGTAGGTGTACATGTCTCCGCCAGCCTCAGCGTTCCACGTTTCAGCGACGAAGTACGGCAAAGGTTTCTCGAAGAGAAGTCTCCTTAAGTATTCTGGACAGTTATACTTAATTACCCCCGCAAATATCCAAGGCCTCCATGTGTCCTCGAGCCTTTTCTCCCCCAATTGAGCGTAGAGAATAGACTTTAAACATCCAGGCTCCCCCATGATGTCCCTGGGATAGGCACGGCTATGCGGACCGGCTATCTGATGGGAGGGTTCATGATAATGAGTCGCGACGTGAAGCCACAGACGCTCCTCAGCCAGTTTAGCCTTCAAGCGTGCCTCTCCGTTCTCAGAGAACATCGATATGGATGCTAAAGCTGCTAGGTCTACCCCGGCATATGTGGGGCTGTTATATTCTCTGATTCCAAACTTGTTGGTGTAATCTATCCAGGAATCAAGTTTCTTATAGCCTCTCTCAGCGAAGCGGGGCTTATTTAATAACTCCCCTCCAACGATGAGGTTCATGATTTCAAGCAGGGCGATGTTCGTATAAGAAAGACCTACGTCAAGGTTCTCTAGCTCTCTTAGTCCAAAACCTATTGATCGCTGCATTTCCTCCTTTATTTCATTGCTTAACTTATCGGAGTAGCGCTTGTATATTGTGAGAAGGGACTGCAACACGAACTGAACGGCGTTCAAGTCCGTGACCACTTTATCTTCATAAATCCATCTGAAATTGCCGAAGTGAATGTTTCCTTCATGGAGCTCCTGGGCTGTTAATACTTTCCTTATTATATCTTCAGCCTTCTTTACTTCGCCGCTTTCTAGGAGGCAGATAGCGTAGTAAAGTGAAGCTTGTGCTGCACTATGTATGTTCTTTCTGCCCCTCGCATAGATGTGCCGGGGATGTGCACGAACGAGGTTTACTTCGGGGTCAAAAGCCTCCTCAAAGATCTGAGTCAGAAGATCAATAACTTCTCTCTTAGCTGATTCAAAATCCTGAAGTCTCATAAATTCTCACATTTATCTTGTCTTATCGAACTAGTTTTTTGGTCTCCGTATATAAGCTTTAATCCGACGATCGACATATTCGAATAAAGAAGCTTAAACAAGAGGCTCTTCAGGAAAAAATAGATTTAACCGCTCAGGATCTCTCGAACGCGCCGTGTGTAGTACTCAAAGTTGTTAAGAGGGGTATTAGGTAAGACTCGGTGATCGAGGCCTACACTATAGCCGCCGGTTTTCAACATAACCGGCAACTTTGTCTCTAATTCCCTATCTATAGCATCAGGGCCCTTTGTGAGAGCTAATTTGTCTAACCCTCCGAAGTAGGCCATCTTGGTTCCGAAACGTCGCCTTAAATCCACCAGGTCGTTCCCTGCTTGAACTTCTATTGGACCAACCACGTTGATGCCGGCTTCGATTAGGAGCGGAATAAGCATGTTTATGTTGCCGTCTGAATCTACGCAGAAAATACGGGTGCCATTATGGTGAAAAAGATCGATCACCTTCCTATAATAGGGCAACATGAATTCTCTGAAAAGCCTCGGAGAGATCATGGGTCCATGCCGGTAAGCCATATCCTCGCCGAAGGAGACGGCGTCTATCTCAACGGATGCGAGCATATATTCAGCCACATCTATGATTAGGCTTGAATAGGATTCGAGAATATCATGTATGAAATTCGGATTCTCGTAGTAGGCTCTACAGAGGGTCAGCTCGCCCATGAGGTCGCGTGGAAACCAGAAGAATCCGAGTAAACCTACGGTAACAGGTAACCCTCGGGAACGTATCTCCTCGTACCGTTTCAGCCAGTCTCCTTTGAAGCGGCTCTCTGAAAATTGTAAACGTTTCTTGAGAGATTGCCAGTCGGAAGGCTTCTTGACTGGATACTCTAGAACTCTGGGGAGGGTGGAGATCCCCTTGATAAGTCTTGTGACGCGGCCTAAGGCATCTACGCTAATGACCTCGCGCTCCGTGTTCTCTATAATTCGCGGCTGGAAAGGCGGATCGAAGCCCACTGGGAATGGCAGACTTATCGGGTGACATTTGCCATCTTCTGTAACCATCCCACGTAACCAGCCGTAACCGTCAAAACCAAAGTATTCAGTGACTTGCTCTTCACCTATCGATGAGGGCAGACCCTCACTGCGCCAACGTTCCAATACACCTGGCATTAAACCGAACATGTGCCAGAAAAGCGGAGGGACACTTGTATCGAATCTGAGGGAGCGAATAAAGCGAGTCCGCAAGTCCACATTATCCACCTACTTTTAGAGTTTATCACGCTTCTCCTTTTTATCAGTCTGCTGTGGAATAATCCTCATGAGGGCTGGATTCCACGTTTTTTATTATGTTTTCTCTTTCACGATTAATAATGCCAGGCCTAAGAGGATGAGAAAGATGCCTATCGCTGTGAAATATCCGGCTGCCCATCCAGCTGCGGATTGATTAGTGTAAGTATTATAGGTTAATGCTACTCCGATTAAAGTTAAGATTATACCTATGATTCTTTCAGCGTACACCAGAATGAAATCGTATTCTTTGCTCATTGATACGTCGCCAATCCGGGTCTTCCGCATTCCTCTTCTATAAGTTTTTCTAGGCTCCCAGTTCTTTCAGCCTTTCCGGGAGATACTTATCAACGATGTGGGTCAAGCCGTAACGCGAGAAAGCCTCAAGCTCACACTTCTTCTTTATCTTCATGAATATGTCTATCTGTTTCTGCCAATGCTCATCTTCGTACCGCGGGTCAGCCTTCAACTCTTTTAGTCGCTTCAAGTCTCTCTCATTCAACTTTTCGCTTGGAAGCTTATAATCGAGTATGTCCGAGGCCCAGACTCCAGCCCACTTCGCATCCGGAGTCGTTAGCTCCCTCAGGTGCGCCGCGTTAGCTGAGCCTGAAATTATGACCATGGCTATGTGCATTCCCCAAGGAT
>CAZCXS010000024.1:0-7754 GCA_964502685.1 uncultured Candidatus Bathyarchaeia archaeon | reverse complement strand
ATCACCGCATGCAGAGAGATCAGGGAGATGCTGTACTATAAGTATGGGGTGAACATAGAGGTAGGTACGCTTTCTTACTGGGATGTGATCCCCGATAAGGTCTGGAAGGAGGTCCTAGAGGTCGCTCCCGAGCAGAAGATCGGCCACGGCGGCGAGGCGGAAACAAGCATACTTATGGCGATCGCCCCGCATGCTGTCCGAACCGATTATATTGTGCCGCCGGACACTAGACCTAGGCCGAGACCCAAGATATTCCGGGCTTGGTATCAGGATGAATACAGCCCGGATGGACATACAGACGATGCACGTGCAGCAAGCAGGGAAAAGGGGGAGAGGCTGTTAGAGGCGGCCGTCAAAGGATGCGTCTCTGCAATCGAGGATTTCATAGCGTTTAAGCCGGTCGGTACTAGAACGCATCCCGGGGAGCATCAATATCCAAAACCATGAGTAATCTCCTCTCCATCTTCTTTTTGTTCGTATGCTTCGAAGGTAGAACTGGATAATTTCATTCGTCGGATAATAGTGGCATAATAAATTCTCTGTTCGCAACGTTTCGATTGATAAAGAGGAATCTTCATATCCTAGTAGATGGTGACATGATTGAAGAGAATCTCATTCCGAGATATCGGATTAAAGGTATGCTTTAAGTCTTTTTGATTCTCCCGTTGTTCACGTCGATCCTGGCGAGACCCTTGTAATCGAAGTCGAAGATGCATCTTCAGGTCAGATCAGGAAGAGGACGGACAGGAGGGATCGAAGAAGCGTTCCTTTCGGGAACCCCGTGGTGGGTCCCATATACATTAGGGGAGCTAAAAGGGGAAGCAGCATATCCGTATCGATAATCGAGATTACGCCTTCAATAGGGCAGGGAGCTACGTACTTCTCAGAGTTCAATGAGGAATATGTGCCTGGGACGCCTATAATAAAATTTCTTGGAGAAAAATTTCCACGCGAACCTAAGATATGCAAAATTAGAGATGAGCAAGTCTACTTTTCAGATGAATTAGCCCTTCCATACAGACCGATGATAGGAACAATAGGGGTAGCACCACATCCGGAGGGAGGAGCTCTCTCCTCAGGCGTGCTTCCGGGGAGACACGGCGGGAACATGGATCTTCCAGATATTTGTCCGGCAAGCACAATTTTCCTCCCGGTCTTCCATGAGGGTGCGCTGCTTTACATTGGTGATGTCCACGCAGTTCAAGGAGACGGCGAGATTTCTGGAACCGCCGTTGAGATGCCTGCAGAAGTGAAAATTAAGGTTGACCTGAGAGATGAGCCTCTCACGTGGCCGATGATAGAGAACGAAGATGAGATTATGTTCGTGGCTACGACGAGCAATGGAGTTAGCTTAGAAGACGCGATAAGAACCGCCTTCTTGGAGTTGGCGCTCTGGATGGAGAAGAAGTTCAGCCTGAATCGCTTCGATGCATTGATGCTCTGCGGCCAGATTGGCAAAATAAGAATCGGGAATCTATGGACCGCAGCAGCCAAAATTGAAAAGAAATATTTAGACGCTTTAAAATAGCCCACCCATTCTTTTTAAGAGCGCTCTTAAAAACTTTAAAGTTGATTCTTGGATGGTATATGGGTGATTGGATGAGCGGCGGCTTTGCTAAGAAGCTTATACTAATAGGTTTTGACGGCGGAAACCCTCCCTTCATAGAGAGATTCGTCAAGGAAGGAAGGCTTCCCAATATTTCTCGATTGATGAAGGAAGGTGTCTATTCTGAGTCTCTGCCGGTTATGCCTTGCGACACGCCTACCAATTGGTGCACCATTGTGACGGGGGCATGGACTGGGACGCATGGAATCACAAGTTTTCACATACATTTGAAGGGCGAACCTCTTGATAAAGTACATTTCTCTGTTAGAAGTTACTGGTCGAAAGCCGAATTTCTTTGGGATGCTGCTGAGAGAGCTGGAAAAAAGACTGTGGCGATCATGTGGCCTGTCTCTTTCCCTCCAACATGCAAATCCGGAGTCTTTATAGACGGCACCGGCCCCGGAGATCCTCAGTGGCGGCTGGGGCACAGCGCCATATACACCACGAAGCCCGCGGGACATAGAGCTGATGTACCGGTCACCCTTACGAAGGCTGAAGGCTGGAGGAACCTACCAGAGTCATACTCCGAGCCACTAGAAACCCTAATAGATATTTCAGGTCGCGCTGCGATGATTTGGACGGAAAAAGGGTGGGAAAGCCTCGGGAGAGGCCTATCAAGGAATACTGAGAAAGGCCCAACTAGGCATCATGTTCTCATCGTAGATTCAGATGGGTCGGGTTATGACAAGGTTATAATAACGAGGGAAAAAGATGCAGGTGAACCTTTAGCTGTCTTGAGGCCTCGTGAATGGAGCGGATGGATCTATGAGAAGCTGGAAAGAAGAATAAGCGAGGCCGAAATGAGATTTGATTTCTGTGAACTTCCAACAGGCATCTTTGAGGGATACTTTAAGTATAAGCTGATTGATCTTTCTCCCGACGCAAGTACATTCACGCTCTTCAGAACCGACATATTCATGGCTTCTCAGTGGGCTTATCCGGAGAGCCTTACTAAAGAGATCATCAAGAACGTTGGGCCTTTCATCGAAGGGTTGGAACTCGCGCAGCCAACTATTGCTTACGGCGATTGGGAGACATACTTCGAGTGTATAGATATGCAGGTAGACTGGCAAATAAGAGCCGCGAAGTACTTAACGGATAAGTATAATCCGGATCTTCTACTCGTGCAGATACATACTCAAGACACTATAAATCATCAACTGTCAAGGGCGATAGATGAGAGGAACCCCGAATACGATCCGGAAGCGGCGAAGATCGCTTGGGAGAGATTCGCTAGAACATACGAGGATGTCGACAATCTCGTTGGAGGCATAATTGAAGGCTGCTCAGACGAGGAGACACTTATTGTCTTATTAAGCGATCACGGCGCGGTGCCAGTTTACAAGCTGTCATGGGTCGGAGTAGCTCTCATGAGGAATGGGCTCTTGACATATAAGAAAGACCCTGCGACAGGCAAGACGATGATAGACTGGTCTAAAACTAAGGCATACCCGTGGCGAACATACATCTTCGTCAATTTGAAAGGACGTGAACCAACCGGCATAGTTGAACCGGAGGATTATGACAAAGTCAGAGAAGAGATCCTTCAAGCCATTTACAGTCTCAGAGATCCTGAAACGGGAGAATGTCCAATTGCCCTAGCAGTTAGGAAAGAAGATGCAGAGATTCTTGGCCAGTGGGGCGATAGAGTTGGAGACATAATATATTACTTGAAGCCGGGATACACAGATGTCGATTTGGACAGAAACCAGGCTGTAAATCTTCCGTTAGAGAAGCTGAAAAGCCTAAGGGATGTTGAGGCTTCAACGCAAATTTGTGCTCATCACCAGTTCCTCCCGACAACAACGTATGGCGGCATGTCAGTAAAAGCGGTCTTCATTATGAGCGGCCCCGGGGTTAAGAGGGGATATCGAAGAAGAACTCCTATATGGCAGGTTGACGTTGCCCCTACGATAGCATACGCATTGGGCATTCCAGCTCCAGCGCAGTGCGACGGGAAAGTTGTATATGACTTTTTCGAATGATCACTTTGACGATACGATGCAGTTATTTACCCTTTTTTCATAGCAATATCGATCATAGCAAATGTTATTTAGAAAATTGGAGAATCTAATCGACTTAAACGATATTTTTGGTGGTAACGGGTTTGGAGTATAAAAAGATAGGTAAAAGCGACTTGAAGGCTTCATCCTTAGGGCTTGGAGCTGCTTTTCGAAGCGGAATAACCAAGGATTCACCCCAAGTGATTAGAAGAGCCTTAGATTTAGGCATCAACCTAATAGATGTCGCAGAGATTTATCATAGGGGCAGATCTGAGGAGATTGTAGGCGAATCTATCCGTGACAGAAGAGATGAGGTTATAATAAAGACGAAAGTCGCCAGGGATCATCTGAAATACGATGAAGTCTTGAAGGCGGCGGACGGAAGCCTCAAGAGGCTCGGAGTTGATGTGATCGATCTATATTTGGTTCATCATCCGAATCCAAGCGTACCAATAAAGGAGACTATGAGAGCTATGGAGAGACTCATTGACGAAGGGAAGGTTCGATACATAGGAGTAAGCAACTTTAACGTTTCTCTCGTCGAAGAAGCACAAGAGTCTCTTTCTAAACATGAAATTGTCGCAAACGAGGTAAAATATAATCTCATAGAAAGAGAAATAGAAGAGGCTCTTCTTCCTTACTGTAAAAAAGAAAACATAAGTATAATAGCCTACAGCCCGCTAGCTAGAGGTCTGCTTACAGGAAAATTCAGTCGGGATTCAATTCCGGAGAGACATTGGAGAAGAAGGGATCCCCTCTTTCAAGAGCCGAACTTCAGCAGAGCTCTCGAACTTATAAACGTATTGCAGAGGATCGCTAGGGCACATGACAAAACTCCGGGACAAGTAGCTCTTAACTGGCTTGCATCTAAGCCAGAGGTCATTCCAATATTTGGGGCAAGCAACATAAGCCAAGTAGAGGAAAACTGTGGCGCTATCGGATGGAGAATGAGCGATGAAGACCTCCGAATGATTGAGATGGCCTACAAGAAGATAACCACGTAGGTTTTTTGAAAGGTCTTCTCTAAGATTTTACAGAGAACCATCACAATTTCACGTAGAAACTATTTTTACGCCTAACTTTTGCAGAATTCTTTTTAGCTCTTCTTTTTCTTCCTCTGTTAAGTTTCTTCTCGGCGGTCTAACAGGTCCTCCTGCTAAGCCTCTCATGTCTAATCCTGCTTTAAGTAGACCCACGGGATCTGTCTTTGCCCGTAGCTGAGTAAGCGGCAGCAGCTTCTCTTGCAGTCTCTTCATTTTTTCCCATTCTCCATTAACGGCTGCTTTGTGGATTCCCAACTCGTACTCGGGTACGATGGCGATTGTTCCTCCGCAGAAGCCTTGTGCGCCTACCGCATAGTAGAACCGCATTACACTCGTACTATGATCCTTCCTGCAGATACAGACGACGCGCTCACCTATCAGTCTGACTATCTTCTCGAATTTTGCGATGTCGCTTATCTCATCCTTCAAGGCAACTACGTTCTTAATCTCTGCTAGCTCCCTGTACAATCTAAGGGACCACGGGCGATTCGCCATTGGATACAACATAAATCCTATCTCTAAGTAACGGGCGAGCGTCTTGTGATAATCGAGTATCGCGTCTTCAGAAGCGTCAGGCGGAAAAACGAGCACCGCTTCAGCGCCGATCTTCTCTACGTATCTGCCGATCTCAATTGCCTACTTGATGTTCGGCGGAAGCGAGGGGACGAGCAAGCATTCTCCATCTGCCTCTTCAATCGCTGCTTTAGCTGACCGCTTAATCTCTTCAACACTTAGCGATCTTATCTCCCCTGTTCCCGCACAGAGAGCAGCTGCGCGAACGCCATGGTCTATAAGGAAGCGGATGTTTCTTCTATATCCATCTTCATTCAGCTCTAGCATGTTGTCCGGCATAAACGGCGTGGGTGGAAAAGCGAAAACGTTCCTGAATTTTTCCTTTAACTCCTCGCGACTCATCAAATCACACCGATCATTATCAATTAATTAATCCGGACTAAAGGGAAAAAGGTTATCCTAACAAATCTCCGCTGCCTTTCAGACTTTGGTAGATACTTAACTGTTATACCCGCCATATTCCTCCTTAAATAGATTCGATGCTATGTGTATCTTTTTTATTCATTTTTCAGGAGATTCCAAATAATCATCGTCCATCTTTTATAAAATGCGGATCGAAAAATGAATTTGTATGATCGTTTTCGGGAAGAATTAAACCAAAAAACGAATATATTACTTCTCCAAAGAAGAAAGAATTCATAATCCACGCTATTAGGAGAGCCGATAATGTATAAGATACTGACAAAGGAAAATCTCGGTGCCTTCTTTGATATCTTAAAAAATACAGGCAAAGTTTACGGACCGGTGAAAGTCGGAGATTCAACATATGATTTCAGAGAGGTATGCTCCCTAAATGAGATGGAGCTAACCTACACCAGAACCATGATTCCGCCGAAAAAGTTCTTTGTGAAGCCTAAAGAGACAATCTTCGAGTTTGACGAGGAGAAGATGGAATTCAAGGAACCGTCAGATGGAGAAGTCAACGTGATCCTCGGCTTGCATCCATGTGATATAAATGCGCTTAAAATTTTAGACCGCGTCTACATGGATGAGACCCCGGATAAATATTACATCCAGCGGAGAGAATCCTCATTCATAATAGGGGTCAGCTGCACTCCAGACGAGTACTGCTTCTGCAAATCTATGGGGACAAGCTACGCACAGGACGGATTCGATCTTTTCCTCCATGAGGTAAGCAAAGGTTACCTCGTGAGAATCGGAAGCGAGAAAGGTTACAAGATAACAAACGATAACAAGGATCTATTCGAAGATGCAAAAGCTGAAGACATGGAGGAATTTAAGCAGAACGAGAAGAAACGCATGGAATCCTTTAAGCTAGAACTTAACGTCTCAGGCATCCAGGACATGCTTGACATTTCCTATGAAGACCCGGTCTGGAAAGAAACGGCTGAGGAATGCTTCGGATGTGGAACATGCAACCTTGTCTGTCCGACGTGCAGATGCTACGATGTAGTTGACTATGTAGGGCTCAGCATAAAGTCTGGTGAAAGAATTCGAAGATGGGACTCGTGCATGCTTAGAAGACATGGACTTGTTGCAGGGGGGCTGAATTTCAGACCGACTCGTGTGGAGAGGCTTCGGAACCGATTTAACTGTAAAGGAAGCTTAACGGACGGCTTGCTCAACTGCGTGGGATGCGGAAGATGCACTGTCTATTGTCCAGCTGAGATCAGTTTCGTCGAGGTTATGAAGAAGGTTCGAGGTGAAATGTGATGGTTGAAGATAACGTGCTTGCTCCAACTCCGGCTAAGATTCTAAAATCAGAGAGCATGACTGACATAGAGAAGCATATAGAACTTGAGCTTCTAGACAAGGAGTTTGCTAAGGGCTTCGTTTACAAGCCGGGTCAGTTCGTAGAAGTCGGAGTCATGGGGGTGGGCGAAGCTCCAATATCAATATGCGCAGCTAGGAAAAAGGAGGATATTCTAGAGCTGTGCGTAAGAAAAGTTGGGAGGGTGACAAACGCCATCCACAGACTGAAAGTCGGAGATACTCTATGGATCAGGGGGCCTTACGGAAACGGGTTCCCGATGGACGAGATGGAGGGAAGCGATCTTCTTCTGGTGGCTGGAGGGCTGGGAATCGCTCCGCTTCGAGGGGTACTTCAGTACGCTTTGATTAACAGAGAGAAGTATGGGACGATAACCGTCATGTATGGTATCAGATGCTATACATCTATGCTGTGGAGAGACGAGTTTCTCCAGCTCTTCCGTGAAGGGGATAAAAACAACGTTGAGTTTTACCTCTCGTATGAGGATTCCTCTGATAAGCAGTGCTATGAGCTTCAATGCGAAAGAAGCGATAGATGCATGCAAGGCGTTGTGACAAAGCTCTTCGAGCTTAAAGAGGTCACGCCTGAAAACACGTATGCGGTGATCTGCGGCCCACCTATAATGTATAAGTTCGTCGTACAGGAACTGATGAAGAGAAACTTTGAACCGAAAAAGATCTACATGACCCTTGAAAGAAGAATGAAATGCGGCGTGGGGAAATGCGGTCACTGCATAATCGGGTCTGGAAAAAACATCAAGTACGTCTGTAAAGACGGGCCGGTCTTCACTTATTGGG
>CAZCXS010000023.1:0-8026 GCA_964502685.1 uncultured Candidatus Bathyarchaeia archaeon | reverse complement strand
TGGATGCCGATGGAATATCAGCCGCAGGAATTATGGGTGTCGCTTTATCTAGGGCTGAAGCAAAGTTCCGCATCAGAGTAGAGAGATGGTTCGATGAGAAGATCGCTAATGAGATAGCCCTAGAAAGGGATTCCCTGCCAGTTCTGACGGATATGGGAAGCGGATACATCGATATTTTAAACAAGAGCATGAAAGGGAAACATCTCGTCATACTTGATCACCATCAGCCCAACGGAAAGCCCGATGAATCATTTGTGCATGTTAATCCTGAAAAATTTGGGATTGATAGTGCACGTGACTTAAGCGGCGCGGGAACAGCGTATCTAACAGCCAAGGCGATCTCTGAACGCAACACAGATCTTGCATGTCTCGCAGTAGTAGGCGCTTTAGGAGACTTGCAGGACAAGCATGAAGGACGATCTTTAGGTGGTGCTAACAGTTTAATAGTAAAGGACGCTGTTGAATCGGGATATTTAAAAGTTGAGACTGACCTTCTCTTTTTCGGGAGAGAAACACGTCCCATACACAAAGCTTTGGCCTATACGACTACTCCTTTCATTCCAGGCTTAAGTGGAGAAGAAGATAAATGCTTATCCTTTCTCACTCAATTAGGAATTAAGCTTAAGGAAGATGATCGATGGCGCGCATTGAGAGACCTCTCGCAAGACGAGAAGAGGAAGATCTTCTCCGGAATATCTGATCACCTTGCATCCCAAGGATATAAACCCGATGTCACAATGAATCTTATCGGCAAAGTTTACATCCTTGTGAAAGAAGAGCCGTGGACTCCTCTTCGGGATGCCAGGGAATTTGCTTTGCTTTTGAATGCTACGGGAAGAATGGAGAAGCCTGGTTTAGGAGTGGCCATATGTATGGGTGATCGTGGCAGATGCTTGGAGGAAGCTAATCGAGCGCTTGAAGAATACCGAAAGAGGATAATTGGGAATCTTCGATGGTTAGATGATCATCCGGATCGTCTTGAAGAGATGGAAAGCATCTATGTTCTTCACGGCGGACAGACCATAAATGAGAAGATGATAAGCGCGATTTCAACGATACTCTCCACAAACCTGCCCAAGTCGGAAAAGCCGATAATCGCGTACTCCGTTGTTCCGGACGAGGGCTTGATCAAAATTTCAGCCCGCACAACCGAAGCGTTGACCAGGAGGGGGTTTAACTTAGGCGAGATAATGCGTGTAGCGGCGGAGAAGTTTTCAGGGCAGGGAGGAGGACACGATATCGCTGCTGGAGCTCAGGTTCCCCTAGAAAAAAGAAGGCATTTTCTAGAGTTTGTTAACAAGCTAGTGAGGGAGGAGATGAGAAGGATTGAGGATGGAAGCTAGATTATCCTTGAAGTATCAGGATGAGAGGCAGGCCAGAGCAGTCTTAGAGGCGATTTCACCCGACAACATCAAATTGCCTAAAGATCTATCAATAGAGGCTTTCGTCGAGAATAATCGGGTGATCACCGTGATCAGGTACAGCGGAGACAATTTTTTAACTCTTCAATCAACAATTGACGATCTTCTGAGCTGCGTTTCAGTCGCGGAGAAATCCATCTCAGCCTTGAAAACTAAGCAATAAAAGCATTTCTCATCGGGAATCTGATGGTAAACAAAAAGATTTTTTAGGCTCGTTTATTAAGTCTTGAAAGAGATAGTTAAGCAGGCAAATAATAGAAAGAGGTGAGGGAATTGTCAGTGTTTGCTGTTCCAGGAGCTTATGACCGGGCAATCACGGTTTTCTCCCCTGACGGCAGGCTCTTCCAAGTAGAGTATGCCCTTGAAACCGTTTATAGGGGACCGACAATTATAGGGATTACTTGCCCGGAAGGAGTTGTTATTGGAGCTGAAGAAAAGATTGAGTCTAAGCTCCAGGATCCGAATTTTACCCAGAAGATTTATGAAGTCGATGAGCATCTCGGAGCAGCCGTAGTTGGCATAAGCTCAGATGCACGTATATTAATAGATGAGTCGAGGATATATTGCCAAAGCAACCGCTTAATGTATGATGAACCGGTGGATGTTGAGGTTGTAACGAAAAGAATAGGCGACGTCATGCAGATATATACCCAGCATGCGGGAGTCAGACCCTTTGGCGTCTCCATAATTTTTGGAGGCGTTGACAGAACTGGACCAAGACTATTCACTACTGATCCGAGCGGATCTTACAGGTCCTATAAGGCTGTGGCTATAGGCATCGGAAGGGAGACCGCTGAGAAGATACTGGAAGAAGAGTACCGCGATGATCTTACATTAGAGGAAGCAACGAAGCTAGCGGCTAAATGCCTTGTAAAGGCAGTTCAGGCTAGGGAGGAAAAGCCTACGATAAAACTGGCCGTTGTGCCGACGTCTACTAAGAGATTTACAATGTTATCTAAAGAGGAGACTCAAAAGTATTTGGCGGAAGTAATGGGCAGTGGGACGTGATGAGTAAAAACTACACAGTGGCACGGATCAGTATAAAAGGAAAAAACTTTGAGATCATTGTAAAGCCTGATCCTGCTCTTTCTTATCGGCAGGGAAAATCCGTCCCCCTCTCTGAAGTCTTGGTCGCCGATGTTGTCTTCAGCGACGCCAATAAAGGCTTGAAAGTTTCAGAGAGCGATTTACAAACAGCCTTCGGAACGACGGACATCCAGAGAATAGCTGGCGTCATCTTAAAACGGGGAACTCTGCAGCTGACCGCTGAGCAGAGGAGACGGATGGTTGAGGAGAAGAAGCGTCAGATAATCACCTTCATCTCCAGGCAGTGCGTTGACCCCCGGACGAAGCTTCCCCATCCTCCTCTACGGATCCAACAGGCACTTGAGCAGGTTCATTTCTCAGTGGACCCATTCAAGGATGTTGAAGAGCAGGCTAATGAGGCAATTTCGCTTTTACGCTCAGTCCTCCCGATCAGCACGGAGAAGATCTCAGTATCGGTAAGGATTCCCCCGCAGTATGCTGGCAGAGCATATGGGACGGTTAAATCCTTCGGCGTCATTAAGAGGGAGGCTTGGAATAGTGATGGGTCATGGACAGCTATCGTTGAGATGCCCGCTGGGCTTTACGGTCCATTTCTTGAGAAGCTCGGAGAGATGACACGAGGAAATATTGAAGCTGAAGTTTTGAAATAAATAGATTAAAAGAGGATTCAGACTTGCCAGTTTTCTTTGAGAATAGGGAGATTGTGACCCCGGGAGATCTGCTTGCAGATGGAGACTTCGAGGCCGGTCGTAATACGTATAAGATCGATTCTAAGATCTATGCATGCAAGCTAGGGCTAGTAGAATACAAGGGAAGAATAGTCAACGTAGTGGCGCTGAACACGTTTTATATCCCCTCAGTGGGGGATCTTGTTATAGGTAAAATTGTTGAGGTTAATCTTCACGGGTGGACCGTGGATATCAACTCGCCATATCTCGCCACGCTAAGGGCATCCGACGTCTTTAATAAGCCTTACAAGCCGCAAAAGGATGAGCTCTCGGAGATTCTGGATATTGGCGATCTTATACAGGCAAAGATCATTGCTTTCGATAGGACACGTGATCCATTGCTGACGATTCGTGAAGCTGGCCTTGGGAAGATCACGCATGGACAGATCGTAAAGGTCTCGCCGGCAAAGATACCCCGCATCATCGGGCGGAAGGGGTCCATGATAAGCATGCTTAAGAAGGAGACGCATTGCAGTATAACGGTTGGGCAGAATGGTTTAATCCACATACACGGCCGCAATTCCGAAGACGAACGTATCGCCGTGTTGGCTATTAAAAAGATAGAACTGGAGGCCCATACTTCAGGACTCACAGATAGGGTTACCGAGATGATAAGTAAGGAGAGAGGTGTTAAGTAGTATGTCTAAAAAAGTTAGGTTGGTAGATGAGAATGGAGTAAGAACAGATGGGAGAAAGCCGGACGAGCTGAGACCGATAAAATTAGAGGTCGGCATACTCAGCAACGCCGATGGCTCCGCATACATCGAGCAGGGAAAGAATAAGATTCTTGCCGCAGTTTACGGCCCAAGAGAGGTTCACCCCAGGCATCTCGCTCTCCCAGATAGAGCACTCTTACGATGCAGATATCACATGGCGCCGTTCTCCGTCCAAGAAAGGAAGTCTCCTGCTCCATCAAGACGTGAAGTAGAACTCTCAAAAGTGATACGTGAAGCTCTTGAACCAGCAATATTCCTCGAGAGGTTCCCCAGAACATCAATAGACTTATTCATCGAAGTATTGCAGGCTGATGGGGGAACGAGAGCTGCAGGGGTAACCGTTGCATCCCTAGCATTGGCTGATGCGGGCATGCCGATGAGAGACTTGGTTGCGGCCTGTGCCGCTGGGAAGGCTGACGGTTACATAGTGCTTGATCTGAACGATATTGAAGATAAGGAGGGAACAGCGGATGTACCCGTTGCCTATATGCCGAGCCTTAACGCCGTCGGCCTTCTCCAGATGGACGGTCAGTTAACCCCGGAGGAGT
Organism: uncultured Candidatus Bathyarchaeia archaeon; assembly: GCA_964502685.1. Taxonomy (GTDB): domain Archaea; phylum Thermoproteota; class Bathyarchaeia; order Bathyarchaeales; family DTEX01; genus B63. Next base: position 3,566 of record CAZCXS010000023.1, on the reverse strand, counting down.
TTGAACAGGCGTTTAATCTTGCTCTTGAAGGTTGTAAGAGAATATATGAGCTTCAAAAGCAGGCTTTAAAAGCGAAGTATTTAGCGATTAAAGAGGCAGTAGAGGAGGCGGTGGAAGAAAAATGACCTCAGCAACGATCCCACGTATAAGGCAGAATCAGATTGCCCAGCTGATTGCCAGTGGAAGGAGACTTGACGGTAGAGGATTAACAGAATACCGTCCGATCCAGATAGAGAGAGGCATGATTGAGAAGGCGGAAGGCTCAGCTAGAGTCCGATTGGGAAAGACGGAAGTCATGGTCGGGATTAAAATCGAGATAGGGGAGCCCTTCTCTGATAGGCCTAATGAGGGGGTTTTAACGACAAACGCTGAGTTTGTCCCTCTCGCTTCACCGGAGTTTGAGGCGGGACCGCCGGGTGAAGACTCCGTTGAGCTAGCCAGAGTCGTCGATAGAGGCATAAGAGAATCAAAGGCTATAGACTTAGAAAAACTTTGCATTATACCGGGGAAGAAGGTCTTCATCGTTTTCATCGATATTTACGTTCTGAATCACGATGGAAACCTCATCGATGCTTCTGCTCTCGCCGCGCTTGCAGCTCTCACTAATACGAAGATCTTCAAGTATGAAGTGAAGGATGGAGAGGTGGAGATAAAACCCGGATTCGAGGAGCTACCCCTAGTGAACTTTCCAGTAGCAGTGACTCTCGCCGATATAGATGGAAAGCTGATTGTTGATCCTTGGCTCGACGAGGAGGAGGTTATGAACGCACGGTTGACGATAAGCTTCGACAAGGATGGAAAAATATGCGCCATGCAGAAGGGTGGAAGTGGAACACTATCCCCGCAACAAATAATTGAGGCCGTCAAGATAGCTAGAGAAAAAAGTGAGGAGCTGAGAAGCCTGGTGGTGAAAAAATCATGACGCGGCGAAAAAGAACGAAGAAGCTTGGGCCGGCGGGTGGGTTAGGCGCCAGGTACGGCGTGAGAGCTAGAAGGAGATACAGCGAGATTCTCACTGAATTAAGACGGAAACACAGATGTCCACAATGCAGTTCAAACGCTGTTCGAAGGGAAAGCGTGGGAATATGGTTCTGTACTAAATGCGGGTTTAAATTTGCAGGTGGAGCCTATCAGCCGAGAACGAAACTAGGAATCACGGCGGAACGCGCAGCCAGAAGCAGCTAGAAGACCATGTATTTTTGAATAAATTCTTTCTGAAATGGCCTTTAGTGATGATCCTGATAACAACATCCCGTCGCCCTACTAGGATGATCAGAACTCTATGTAGGGACTTAGCTAATACTATTCCATCTTTGAAGAGAGTGAATAGGGGAAAGATGAGCTCTTATGATGTGAGTGAAAAGGCGATCAACATAGGAGCAGATAAGGTTCTCATCATCGACCGTTGGAAGGGCCGTCCTGGAAGGATGAGATTCTTTGAGGTGAAAGAGGGACTTTCTCAGGTTCCTCCACAAATATATATACGCGGAGTCAAGTTCAGAAGGGACTTCAAGGCCAAAAGAACGTCTTCCCGCAGCGTCTATATGGAGAATCCGAAGAATGGCATTGATGTTCAGAGACTGGGTGAAATGTTTTCCAGATTCTTTGAGCTGCCAATCATCGAATCTGAGAGAACAGATGATTCCCACAGGTTTACGGTTATGCGGCTTTCAATGGATTCGGATAACATGATCCGCGTCTCCTTCTATCAGATGCCCGAGAACGTGGAGATTGGGCCTAGAATCAGGATTTCACATGCGGTGTGGGAGATTTGATGAGTAAATGTTCCGCTTTACTGAGATTGGAGTTTCCTTCGGAGAAGGAGGCTCTGATATTTTTGGAGGCTCTTAAGCCCGAGACGGAGTCGCCTGCAACTCCTCGTTCCCATGTCCGGATAGAACGGAGAGGGTCGTCTTTAATCTTCTCTTTCGAGGCGAAGGATACGACTGCTCTTAGAGCATCACTGAATTCCTATCTGAGCTGGCTGCATCTGCTGAGAGGCGTTCATGAGACGTTAGAAAAACGAATCTAAGAATTGAGACGGAATCTTACAAATCTTATCTTCGAGGGATTCTTGCTCCCGGCTTTGCGGGAACTATTACTTCGGGTTCTTTAAATTGCATCTCATACAGATGCTTGTAGAGCCCTCCTTTCTTTATTAGCTCTTTATGGTTTCCTTCTTCGATTATCCGGCCGTTATCGATCACGAAGATTCTGTCAGCCTCTCTTACTGTTGAAAGCCTATGCGCAATCACTATGGATGTTCTGTTCTTAAACAGCTTTCTCATCGCTCTTCTTATTAAAAGATCTGTGTATGGATCAACGCTTGAAGTCGCCTCGTCTAATATCAATATCGCGGGGTCTCTGAGCAGGGCGCGGGCGAAAGATATGAGCTGTTTCTGGCCGACGGATAGCCCGGATCCTCTTTCCCCGATCTTTGTATTGTATCCCTCGGGGAGCTTACTTATGAATTCGTGGGCTCCTACTATCTTAGCGGCATTTATGACCTCTTCGTCCGTTGCATCCAGCTTCCCATACCTTATGTTCTCCATTATCTTCCAGTGAAGAGGAAGGGTTCCTGCAGAACTATCCCCATCTGTTTCCGCAGCGACTTCTGCTTGACCCGTCTTATATCGTACCCGTCGATTCGGATCGATCCGGATTGAGGCTCATAGAATCTGCTGATTAGCTTGATGATCGTGCTCTTTCCAGCTCCCGTCGGTCCTACAAGGGCAACGGTCTCTTTCGGTTTGATCCTGAAGTTGATGTTGCGCAGAACCGGATGTTGAGGATCATATCCGAACGTTACGTTCTCGAAGACTATCTCCCCCTCTATCGGAGGCATATCAATAGCGTCTTCTCTGTCCATTATTTCAGGCTCAGCGTCCAGCAGCTCGAATATCCTCTCGGCGGCTGCCAGAGCAGACTGAACGGTGTTATAGAAATTTGTCAAATCGAAGATCGGGCCGAAGAATCTGTTAACGTAAAGGAGGAAAGTTATGAGTATTCCTATGGCATCTTTTAGGGAGCCCAAGGCTCCGCTGAACGCCAACATCCCACCATAAAGCATCACTATGCTGCTACCAAGCGCCTGGATCATCTGGATCGTTGGGAAGAACATTCCCCAAACTTTTGTTGCCTGCATGTTCGCTTGGAAATCTTGTAAGTTTGCTTCTCTAAACTCCTTTATGACGTCGCGTTCTTTCGTGAATGACTTTATCTCCCTTATTCCCGCGAGGCTTTGCTCCAGTTTTGATGTGACCTTTGATATCTGAGTCCTCGTCGCCATGTATGCTTCTCTGAATTTCGAATTGAAGAACCAAGCGATCCCGATTATGAGGGGCACAATAAGCAGCGATACGAGGGTTAACTGAACGTTTATTGCGAACATCACAAAGATTACGAGGCTCATGCTTAATACGTCGCTTATAACTGAGACTGCCCCGGAGGTGAAGACTTCCCCTATGCTGTCCGTGTCATTCGTCACTCTTGATATGACGTCGCCACTATCCGCCCTGTCGAAGAAGCTAAAAGAAAGATTTTGTAGCTGAGCGAAGAGCTCCGAT
>CAZCXS010000022.1:0-8084 GCA_964502685.1 uncultured Candidatus Bathyarchaeia archaeon | reverse complement strand
TAAGAGAGCTCTTCGAGATATCTGCGAAAGAACGCGTTGCCTCCCGTGATTTTATGCACCACCCCGGTCTCGGCTAAGGCAACGCAGGCATCGAAGGCTCGAGGATCAGTGAAAGGAAGCATATCGCCTCGCGCTATAACCTGGCCTGAAGGGGTTCTCCTCAGAATCTTTTCATAGATCCTTCTGTTATAGTGCACTCGGATTCTTCCATTCAGCTCATCCAACGCTAAAATATGTGAAGGGGGGATTCTATCCGAGAACATGCAGGAAAACCCCCTGATTATGGTTGTCTTTCCGGACGCATTCGGCGCTTTGATTATGTTGAGCCCAGGCTTGAACTCTAAACACAGCCTTTTCAGGCAGCCTATATTCTCAAGTTCTAATATTATATTCCTCTGCGTATCGGCGGGCATAATCCTCAAGTATCTCCTTCAGTTTTTCTTTATCGTTTGGGTTTTTCCTAAGAATGCTCAGAGCGACGCGTTCAAGCTCCTTGATGTAGGGAATTTGATGAAGGGAACCTGCGTTCTCAATATTGGACATTTCCTTTGCTCCCTAGAAGTCTTAACGAGTATATCGCCCAGTGAAATTTAAGGTTTACATAGGATTGCATCCAAAGAATCAAGCGTCATGCGGGATTCCAGCCCCGCGACTCCTTTCCGCGGTGAAATGAAAGAGATCATCCCATTCCTCTCTTGGGATGGTTACCTTGATATGTTTAATTGAGCTATGTATACATAGTAAAAACTTAGATAAATACTAATTAAATCCTTAAGGCTCTCTTAGGAGAGGGTTAGTGATTGATGAAGGTTAAGAGGAAGACCCTCTTTGCTAGGGAGGACCTAGCTAATAGACTAAGCGTCATAGCCAAGCAGCATGGTTACACCCTTTATAACTTGGTGAATGAGATTCTGGAGTTGGCTATTCAAGCTGAAGATGCGGGTATAAACCTCAGGAAGATCTTTGAGGAGAGCTGGATCCTCAAGACCGCGAAGAAGGACGGGTTCATACTTGGACTTGAGAATTTATGGTACGACATGGCTGAACTTGCTTATGAGAAGGCGAGAGATGAAGCCATAAAGAGATGGTTTGAAGCTGGAGTCTGGCTTGCTAAGAGATATGCTACAGCAGAGACGGAGAAGCCGTTTGAAGCCTTCAGGAGGAGCTTGGAAGCTTACACTTGGAACGTTCCGGAGCTAACAATCGAAGAGGATGAAAACACGGTTTCCGTCCGGATAATAAGCCCAAGGTTCCCCGAGTCATATACGATTCTCTACACAGCCTTCCTTGAGGGAGCGCTGGAAACATTCGGCTACGAGATATCAAGTAAAGAGGTTTCGATCGGAACGATAAGGCTTAAGGCTGTTAGGAAGGAAGCAGATGTCGAAGAGTAAGAGGCTTGTCTACGTTTCGGAAGACCTCATCAGGGAGGCTATGGAAGTCGCTAGGAGCGAAGGTAAGTCTCTAGGGGCCTTCGTCGAGGAATCGTTGAATCTTTCCCTTTCAGCCAAAAAGATGGGTTACGGTCTGAAGGAAGCCTCAGAACTATTAGGGGTCATACGGGCAAACAGAATATTAGGCGGGGTCTTCGTTCCGTTGGATGTGTTCAACCGTATCGTCAGAGTAGCCTACAAAGCCGGGGGGAAGAGATTTAAAGAAAGATGGTATCAAAGCGGAATGCTTCATGGGAAATATCTGAAAGAAAGGTTCGAAAATCCCATTGAAGCCTTCAAAGCCTTCTTAGAGGCGGCGAGATGGGATCTGAGCGAGGTTGAAGTCAGAGAGGAGGGTGATACCGTTAAGATTAGATGCTTCTCAACTGTCCTTACGAAGGAGGGAACGGAGACTCTTCTAAGATACGTGGAAGGCGCGCTTCACAGCATGGGGTACAAAACGGTAAAGAGCGATCATCTGAAGGGAATAATAATTTTGGAGTTCAAACATTAAATTTGCATGCATATTTTTTATATTTACATTAAAAGGAAATGTACACAAACTCTTATCTGCATTAGGTTTTGTTCACATAAAATATAAATGCTTGATAAGCCAAATTGATAACAACAAAATTTAGGAAGGAAAGGAAAAGATGCAAGCGAACCATAAGAGGATATTATCTTCGCTGATAACGACGCTTCTCATAATCTCGATACTTGCATTCCCCCCATCATTCGCAACCGCATTGTATGACTCCCTGATTGATACGATTTCTCCAACCGAGGGGCCGATAGGGGTCAGCGTTACAGTAAGCGGTGAGGCCCCCGAGGCGATCAGCGAAGATTATCCAGTTAAGATATACTGGTCTACAGAAGCACAGCTGCCCTCAGAAGCAGGATACGGATATGGCTACGGGATTCAGTATACCAAACTTTTAGCTACAGTGACCTCTCCGAAGACTGAAGGCGGGGAAGATTACGAAGTAAGCGTTACAATTCCGCACGTGCCACCGGAAGGCGGCGTATATTACATTGTTGCTTGGCAGGATGAGAACAATGATACTTATGTTGACGATGGTGAATGGGATTACGCGGAATTTACTGTTAAGGAAGGCATATATCCAGAGAGCGGTAATGTCGGAGATGAGGTTGTCATAGGGGGCTGGACGGAGACTCCAGGCGGCCTAGTAGAGGTTTATTGGGAGGATCAAAGTCCTGAGAACAAACTAGGTGAGACATACGCGAAAGCCGACACCTCGTTCAGTCTCACAGTAACTGTGCCTGATCCGCCTGCTGGAGAGTATACCTTCATCGTTGTGGATAAAGCTACAGGCGACCTTGCGATTCCAACGACTAAAACAGCCTTCACGTTGGAGCCTGAAATTACAATATCACCGACCACTGCTCTTCCGGGAGACACGATCTCAGTTGAGGGAACAGGCTTCGCAGCTGAGAGTGAGATTACCCTCACTATGGATGGAACGAGTTTAACGACAGATCCTGAAACAGTTGAGACTGATGTTAACGGCTCATTCAGCTGCACCTTTAAGGTTCCATCAGACACGGAGTATGATACTTATACAGTAACAGCTACCGATGAGGATGGAAACTCTGATGGCGCAACCCTCAAAGTAGGCGCAATTATAACCTTGAGTCCTGACGAAGGTCCGTCAGGAACAATAGTGACAATAACCGGTGAAGGATGGGATGATGTTGATCCAGGTACAGAAGTTACAGTGCTTGTTCAAAACACTAATCTCAACATGACATGCCCAGTTGTAGACACAATTAAAATCAAATCAGACGGAACATTCGAAGGCGAATTCATCGTTCCAACCCTAGATGTTGACACCTACACAATAAACGCGACTGCAGGAGGCGTATCTGGAACCGCAGATTTTGACGTGACTGGCACAACAGATATAACTTTGTCGCCGACCTCTGGAGCTCCAGAATCAACCGTAACGATCGAGGGAGTTAACTTCACAGCGCTGGCAGGTGTCGAGATCACAATAGATTTTGGTCCAATCGAAGAAGCTGCAACGGCGACGACAAACTCGACAGGCGGCTTCCTAACAACAGTCACGGTTCCGCCATTAACGCCTAGAACAGAGGTATACTATGTTAATGCTACCGATGAGAACGGATTGAATGCCACCGCTACCTTCAGGGTTTCCTTAACAACCTTGGCTGTTTCACCATCATCAGGTCCAACAGGAACCAAGGTACTGGTAGTCGGTGGAGGCTTAACTCCCGGTGCGGACTTTAATGTGACTATAAATGGAGAATTGATGGTTGACGGTACTGGTACACTTGATTCAGACGGCAATATTCCCGACAACACTTATGTCTATGTTCCTACAGTATCCCCTGGCAAGTATACCATCACGGTTATGGATGAAGAAGGAGTCATGGCGACAGCTAGCTTTGAAGTCACTAAGACAACCGAGATAGTCTTGACGCCTTCAAGCGCGCCGCAGGGCTACAATGTAACAATCGAGCTGAACTACTTCACAGCTGCTGAAGGAACAGATATAGACTTGACGATCTACAACGTGACGGCGGAAGGAGACATATACTGGGAACGAGACCTATGGACATTCGCCAGTATCGAAGCAGCCGAGGACTTTACAGTCGGAGAGACAGATGAGGATGGAAGCTTCGAAGGAACATTCATAGTTCCAGACAGTCTTGCCCTTGGAGACTACTACATAAATGCCACGGACGCTAATGGCTTAAATGCCAGCGTCACATTCAGCGTAGTTAAGCCAACAGTAATCGTATACACCGGCTCCGATACATACATGCCCGGAGACAGCGTCGCCTTCTTCGCGAAGTGCACATTCGACTATGCGGATCAGGTAATAAACCTGTACACTCCAGAGAACTTCAAGATCGAGATTACCGACTTGGATATCTTGACGAAGCTCGGAAACTACTACACCGGAACGGTGTCTTACATACTTCCGTCAGACGCCAAGCTAGGCACATGGTTCTGGAACACAACCATAGGCGAAGAGACCGTTAACGGCACATTCACGGTGATTGAGAAGCCCACAATGGCCGCACTAAGCGTAGAGGTATCCAGACTGAAAGAAGACGTCGCATCACTAGCTGCGACAGTCGAGTCCCTAAGCGAAACAGTAACCGCCCAAGCAGAAGACATCGACAAGTTAAGCAAGGCAGTAAGCGACCTTCAGAGCGCAGTAAGCGACCTAAGCACAGCTCTAAGCGGCCTCCAAGGCGACGTCTCAAATGTCGCCACAGCAGTCTCAAGCGCTCAAACAGCCGCGGAAGACGCATCTAAAGCAGCAACAGCCGCTCAGTCAGCAGTAGCCGGAGTACAAACAGCAGTATACGGCGCCGTCATCCTATCGCTTATAGCTGCGGTAGCAGCTATAATGTCGATAGTTATCATGCAGAGAAAGATAGCAGGATAAGCGGGAAACACACGTAAAAACCCCCTATTTTTTATATATAAACTATTTAAAGAAAAAATTCTGTGAGCACACCATCCATGCTTGATTAGACTTTAATTTCTAAAGTCTCTTCTTCGAAAAGCAGGCTGTGAAAAGGCTTAACGGCAACGTCAAGGATCTTCCCCTTTGAATCTGTCAATTAAAATCTTTGTGATTCTCTTCCCAGATTTTCCGTCTCCAAACGGATTCGGCCAATCAGGTTTCCTCTTCAACATAATCTCAGCCTTCTCAACGATGACTTCCGGCTCAACTCCCGCCAGAATATTCGATCCCACCTCCAAAGTCTCCGGGCGCTCCGTATTATATCTCAAAGTCACACAGGGAACACGGAGAATACACGTTTCCTCCTGAACACCACCAGAATCAGTCAAGACAAGCCTGGCGCAGCTCTCAAGGAGAAGAAAACTAAAGTAATCCAGAGGCTCAATAAGCCTCACACCCCTAGGCTTCAAGCCGAACTGCCTCATCCTCTTCTCAGCCCGCGGATGAACAGGGTAAACAACCGGAAACCCAAACCGTTCATCAACAAGATCCAATCCCTCAAGGATCTTGCTGAACCTCCCCTTATCATCGACATTTTCCTGGCGATGAACAGTAGCCAAGAAAAACTTCTTCTCCTCCAAGTCTAGACGATTCAGAACCTCCCCCTTGTCTCCAGCGAGCCTCAAATTCCGATAAAGAGCATCCACAATAGTATTTCCAGTCACATAGATCCTGTCTTCAGGGATGCCCTCGCCTAGAAGTATCCGCCTAGCCTTCTCGGTCGGAGCGAAAAGCAGGTCTGAACAATGATCAGCGAGGAGGCGGTTAATCTCCTCAGGCATACTACGATCATAACTCCTCAGCCCAGCCTCAACATGCCCAACCGGGATGCGAAGCTTCACAGCAGCTAAAGCACCAGCCAAGGCGGTGTTAGTATCCCCCTGAACCAGAACTATATCCGGCCGTTCACGCTTCAGCACATCCTCTATGCCTATGAGCATCCTACCGGTCTGCAAGCCGTGAGAACCGGAGCCCACATCAAGGTTATACCTTGCTTCTGGGAGCCTAAGCTGCTCAAAGAAGCCCCTATCCAGACTATAAGAGTAATGCTGGCCGCTATGCAGTATAAAATAATCCAGCCCCAAACGTTCAAACTCGCAGATTATAGGAGAGAACTTTATGATCTCAGGACGGGTCCCGAGAATAATCGAAACCTTCATCTTGAAACTTCCTACCTAAAACCTGCAAAGACATCTACTGCACATTGTCTTCCCTACTCGTCTTCTATGCCTATGCATAGTCCAATCATTTAGAAACCCTTCGGCATCTAAAAATGACCGTTCCACCACGAGTATAAGGCTCCCAAGGATCGACACATTGAATATAGGCATGATCCTTATCTTCAGGCTTTGTTAACCCGAGATCAACAGGGCTAACCCCATGGTCGAGAGCAACCACATAATGAAGAAGAGAAGACAAGGCGTGAACGCAGACCGCCTCAGCCTTTTTAAGCAGCAACCTCGGCCCATCGATCAAGATCTTATCACCCAGCCTATGAACCGGACAATACCCCTTTATCTCATAAACCTCGATCTCAAGCATAGCCACGCCGCTCCGATAAACCTGACAATCAACCATTTAAGAATCAAACTTGAAACTTAAAAGGTTGCTTCCCCAACGGAGAATGTTCAGATAATTCAAAGGCAGATTCCCCCGTGAAACGGAAAGTGAGAGATGGCATCAGAAAACCCAGAGGGCCAAGAGATATTTTAAATAAATGATTATAACGATATCAATGTGCCTTAAAAAGGTGAATATACGCTGGAAGCCTCCAAGGTAGCAACGGGATCCATATACCTGACGCTGCGAAACATCCTTTCAACACTGATGGGGATCTTCGGAATCGCATTCCTCGCAAGAGCAATCACCCAAGAAGAGATGGGAACCCTAACAGTGCTGACCCTCCTCGTCTCCCTCATCCAGTTGACCTCCGACTTCGGGCTTTCCCAAGCATTAGCCAAGTACGTCGCTGAGTTAAAGGGAAGGGAAGAGGACTTCTCACCATACTTCATCTCCTCTCTAACATTCAAGATCTCCGCAGCTCTCATCATGTGCATAATAATCTCCTCGTTCTCAGAAAATGTCTCAACGATGCTTTTCAGATCATCCTCCATGCATGAACTCATAGGACTCGCGGCGATAAACGCATTCATCTCCGCTTTCACACCGATATTTAGCAGTTTACTATTAGGCGCGGGGCGGCTGAAGGAGATAGCTGCCTGCGACGTGGCATCCGCAGCTGCACGATGGATCGCCATAGTGGGCTTGGTCTCGCTTGGTCATGGAGTATACGGGGCGGTTACAGGATGGATACTAGGCAGCTTATGCGGCGGAATCCTCTACGCAGCAGTATCATACCGCCTCGTAAGGATCAGCGAAAACCTGATCAGCAGATCCCTCAGCCTCATGCCTTTTCTTTTAAGGTTTTCGTGGCCTCTTCTGGTCGCTTCGATGGTCTCATTCCTCTACGCATGGTATGATCAAGCAATAGTCATAGCTTTCCTGCCTTTAGAAAGCGTCGGAATATATAACGTGAGCTGCAGAGCCTTCGGAGTCCTGGCTGGGATCTCAACAGCTCTGAGCCAGTCCTTATTCCCCTACTACGGCATGACCTATGGAAAGGGAGATCATAAGGCTATCAGTGCCGCCATAAAGAGGGCAAGCCGATATACGATGTTGATTATCTTCCCGTTAACCCTAGGTCTCTTCTCAGCGGCGAAACCGGCGATCACACTTTTCGCGGGGCAAAAGTATGAGCCTGGATGGCCGATCCTCGCGATTATGTCGATCTTCGGCTTAACCTATGGGGTCTCATCCGCCTTAACGGGGCTTCTCATAATCTACGAAAAGACTAAGACCGTGATGCTTCTGAATGCTGCATCCGTCGCCTCCAGCCTGATGATGCTTCCAACCTTGGGGTTTCTTGGGCTGAACGGGTTAGCCTTAATGAGAGGGGTTTCTCTCCTCCTGACTCTCATTCTAAATATTTATTTCCTCTCCAAGATCGTTAAGGTGGATATAGATAAAGAGTCATTTGTAAAGACGCTCATTTCCTCTGTGATCATGGCGGTCATAGTCTACTCTGCACAGCAAGTCTACTACAACAAGCTTCTCCTACCACTCTATGTCT
>CAZCXS010000021.1:0-8479 GCA_964502685.1 uncultured Candidatus Bathyarchaeia archaeon | reverse complement strand
AACCCATGTCCCAGATGTGCATCCTTCTATGCCGGAGCTATCAGTTGCGTTGTATTTTTCGACCTGGATGAGTAGGGTCTTTGAGCCGCCTTTCGTAACTGAAATGCTGATGCTTGAAAGATCAGTAACTTGACTTCCATCAGCATATAGACGGATACTGCTTGAGCTATAGCCGCTGAGTGGAATGCCGTTGAGGAATATGTTATCGATCGTGGCGTCGGCTGATCCGGTGTTCTTAAGTTCAATTGTTACGTTCCATCCTCCATTTGAGAATATATCTGCGTCCCACCTTGCATACGATGTTGGCAGCTCTATTTGCTCGAATGTTGTGTATCCGCTGGCTATGGATCCCATCCAATAGGCTACTGAGACCGCAACGACTATCGTAACCGAGATCAGGATGACCGTGGCGATTACTGGGCTTAGAGCCCTCTTCTCCCTGACTATGCTTTTGTTCACTGCTTTTCACCTTTGAAAGAATTTCAGAGTCTTCTATTGATAAATGGGTTATGAAGACATAGTCTAGCCTCCCAGTACATACCACTAGAACAGTAGACGCGTCTATTAGTCGAATACGCATCACTAATCTATAATGGAAATACAATGCCATTTTTTATCCAAAAATTGGACTATGGACATCACGTAACTATTTGCATAAGTGATCTTTCCTTCCTAACGGCGAAAAAAATGGTCTTCAGGTCCATAAATAAGATATTATTATTTGACAAGCAAGGATCATGAGATCTCCCGAGGATCATACCAGATGTCAACACTTGAAGCCGCATGGTGGATCGATATTCTCCGCGTGCTGACGAGCCTCTCTTTCCTTCTGGCCTCCTCATGGTACGATTACAAGTTTCGGGAGGTCTCAAACCGCATGTGGATATTATTCGCCCCAATAGGATTCGCATTAACCTTTCTCCAGTACTATCTAGAGTACATCACGGGGAAAGCATCAACGGTCTTCCTTTACTGGTTCATATCCATCGCGGTCACAACCGGGATATCCCTCGCCCTCTTCTACGCGGACTTTTTCGGAGGCGCAGATGCGAAGGCCTTGATATGCCTCTCGATCACGATTCCGGTTTATCCCGAGTCTTCCCCTGCGCGGCTTAATGTTATGATCCCACTGTTTCCCGTAGCAGTCCTGGTGAACGCCGTGTTTGCATCCTCAATGCTCGTCTTAGCCATTCTTTGCTATAACACGATCAGGTACGTGCAGCTTAAAGGAGAGATGTTTAAAGGATTTGAAGATGAGTCTCTTTGGAGAAAGGCCCTCGTCTTCATAACCGGAGTCAAGGTGGATCTGGAAAAGCTGAAGGGCGGTTCTCACTATATTCCTTTGGAATACTCGATCAAGGAAAGAAACGGCGAGATCACTCGGCATCTCAGGGTCTCCCCTAAACTTGAGGAGAAAAACCTTGAGAATCTTGATTGGCTTAATGGGCAAGTATGGGCTACGCCTGGCCTTCCCTTCTTAATATTTGTAACGATCGGTTTTATCGCTGCTCTTTTCTTCGGCGACTTCACCGTTTGGCTGGTAGATCTAATGTTCGCTTTCTAGCTGCGCGAAAAAAGGGGGCCTTAATCTTTTTCCTATGATCGTGAATATTACATAATGCATAAGGCCTATTTCATTTTCCACTGTTTGATCTAAGCGTCGCTAGAAGGGATCGCGCCGTCTCAAAGTATTTTAGAGCCTCATTTCCCTTCGGGGTGAGATGATACGTTTTCCTTTTGCCCTTTTGATTTATCTCCAGCAGGTTATTCTCTACCAGGGAATCCAGAATCTGCTTGAAGGGCTTCCACGCTAGGTTACACTTGTACATGATATTTGTCGGCTTACGTGTACCTGACTTGACCGCTTTCAGAACGTCGAGGTATATCTCTATATTGGATCTTTTCCTCGTCATGTGAATCTGTATTTACAACAGATATGACAAATTTTATTTTTTGTGTATCTGACCAGGTGGGAATCACGGTGACTGCTAGTGGGGTTAAATGAAATGAGAAGCCGAAAAATCCCGGGAAGACCGCTACCAGCCAAGTTTTCCTCTGATTTATCTCTTGAAGTTCCATTCCCTAGTAGCATACTTTTCAGCTTTCAATCTTTGGGCCAGATTCTCCTCGAAATCCGTTATGTTTCCGGGCTTAAGCTCTACTCCGAAGGAACCCTCAAAGCCCTTTATAAGGGCATCCTTTAACTCTCTGAAGCTCACATTCCTCCCCAAAACAGCATTGACGGATGTAACCCTCTCCTCAACAGACTTTATCAGTTTATCCCGTATCTTCTCGCTCGGCACCTTCAGAACCTTAAACATCAGAGCCGGGTTAACCTCTCTGAGGATCGTGCCATGCTGATGCACAACGTTCATTCCACGTGTCTGAGCATTACCGGATATCTTTTTCCCCCGAACTATGATGTCGTTTATGGGTTTAAATTCCGCTGGCACTCCGAGCTGACGTAATCCTGAAACTAGGCCTGAACATAAAGTCCGATAGGTCTCCTGGAAATCTCTCGAGATCAGCCTGTGACTCTCATTCACGATTATGCTGTAGGTTAACTCGCCGTCCCTGTCATGGTACACGGCTCCCCCGCCGGTTCTCCTCCTCACATAATCGATGCCCATCTCATCGCATTTTTCGATGTCAACCTCCTCCTCCATGCTCTGAAAGTAGCCGATCGAGACGGCTGAGGGGCTCCACCTGAAGAACCTGATGGTGTTCGGCACAAGATTCTTCGATCTCGCGATGGCGATCGCCTCATCCAGAGCCATATTATAAAAGGCGTCGTTAAGGCCTGTATCTAAAAGCCTCCACCTCTCACCCATTCTTCTCACCAGCCATGATTATGCATCTGGCGAAGTCTCGGGGGCTCACTCCAAGCGAGACCGCCTGTTTACTTTCTAAGACGTTCTCTATTAGGCGGCTTAGCTTCTGCTCATCTAGTAGGCAGCCTTCTAACGCTTGCTCTATGTCTTCGATGACCTCCTCGGGATGCAAGAAGAAGTCCCCCGTGATCTTTATCTTCTTTATCTTTTTGTCCTCTAGTGTAAGCTGAACTTTGATTAGCTTGCCTCCTTCAACTTTGTACTCAGCTCTTCCCAATGCCCTCCCTTCTAGTAAGGTTAAGCTTTATAACCATAAGTCTTTCCCAAAGCCTCTTCTCATTAAAAATGGAATATCTGATTCCTCGCTTGACTCAGATCGGATGCTCAACGTCCCTTCAGGAGGCTAAACTGTCCAAATTAGATGATTAAAAACCGGATGGATGGATTCATATCTTTTATGCAAAAAGCGGCGTATTCAGGTTGAAGAGCCTTCTAGGCCTAAAACAAGGCGGTCTATCGCTAAGCGCAGCGCCTCGAAGACCTCTTCCTTGCTGAGAAGATTCACATCTATAATGAGGTGGAAAGGTGAAAGATCCTCCCCCAGGGTGAAGCCGTAGAGCTTCTTATAAATCGTTTTCGTTCTAGCCTCTTTCTCCCTGAGAAATTTTAAAGCTTCCCTCGGGGTTAACCCGTCTCTCTCCGCTATACGGTTAGCTCTCACTTCCTCCGAGGCTTCAAGCCAGACTTTGAATCCTCCTTTGAAAAGCCAGGGCATGGTCCAGCTGTCGAAGACTATCCCGCCTTCCTCAGCCCACTCCAGCTGCTTTTGATCCACTCTTCGATCTATCTCGGGATTCTTTGATCTTTCTTTCAGGAAGCGTATGCCTTCTTCCGTCTCCCACCATCCTTCCCCGCTGGTCTTGTAGCCCATCTCAGCCGCAACAGCCTTTAACGCATCTCCTCCTGAACAGTATCTCAGATTATAATGCCTAGCGATTTTTTTGGCTACTGTACTCTTCCCGGAGCCCGCCATTCCACAAATGCAGATGACCGGTTTCTTCTCGCTGGCAACCGAACCTTCGGGCATTGCTGATTCTCCTTTATCATTGTTCTGTCTGCGGCTTTGTGCCTAATCCCATCGGCACCCCTAGAATGCGGGAAACGACGGCGGTTGATAGGAACGAACATATGAGGTACCAGAAAAACAGATTCAGGGGCTGTGGAGGTGGACCTGTTAGGAGAGGAATTGAGAATGGAAGATATGCAACGGCCTTATTCCCAAAGTAGAAGACCAGAATCTGCCAGACGCCTATTACCATGCCCATGTTTAAGAGAAGAGTGCTCATTTGTTTCTTAAATATCTTCGACTGAACCTGTAGAATCCGTTTTTCCCGCCGCTTCAGCCTTGCGAGAAGCTTCTTGTCACCTATCGTCAAAGCTCTCTTTTTCTCTTCGTTCCATGCCCTTATCTCCTCCTGCCACTGCATGAATTCCTCCGGGTCCATGAGTTTCTGACGGAGCCAAATTGATACGAAGGACATCAGAAGCGAGACTAGGAAGATCGAGATGGCGTAGAAGAAGACTGAATCCGTCATTTTCACGCTATCCTCCTATGAACCTTCTGAGACCTGGATATAACTCTTCTATTCGTTCCCTCATTAGCTGCTGATAATACTGGTAGACTATGCTTACCGAGAGGAGAATTCCAGTTCCTGTACCGAATGCGCCGAAGAAATCCGCTACCACCGCGAGCAAGCCGACTATTAATCCACCGAGTATCGTGACGACGGGTATGTATCGCCTTAAGATTGCTTCTATCGGTCTCTCTGATCTTCTAAAGCCCGGGATCTGCATTCCTGAGTCGACGAGCTGCTTCGCAATTGTCCTCGGATCTAAGCCTCCGACTTCCAGCCATATAGCCGAGAAGACTACGCAGAAGAAGATGAGGATGCCGGCGTAAATCAGATACCGAATCGGGTTTCCCATAACATCTACGAAGCCACGTGTGGGGGAAGTAACATAATACGCGAGGCCGCCGACCGGCACGAGCCTTCTCTCCTCGTATGAGAATTTTCCGAGGATGCCTATATACGGCGCCCATGCGCTGTCCTTATAGTTGTTCCATAGAAGCTGTGACCACATGTATATGTTTCCGAAGAGGGCTGATGCGAATATCACAGGCAGGTTGGAGACGTAGAGGAGGCTTATTGGGTATTTGCCTCTGAATCCTCGGTAACGCGCGTGGGCTATTGGGAGCTCAACTCTGATTCCCTGCGCATATATGACGAAGAGAAAGACGCCTACTGTTGTTAAGAGCCCAATGATGCTGGGGTAGCCAACCTGGCTGAGGACGAGGTGATTGATGCTTCCCCCGGAGATAGCGGCCTGTATGAGGGCCGATATGATTCCGTATGCCCTGGTAGGCTCGGATTCTCCGCCTACCGGCATAACTGAGAAGCAGCTAAGCATGATTTGCCTTGCGACGCCTGCTAGAATGAAGAGGCTTATTCCGCTTCCTATTCCCCATCCCTTCTGTACCATCTCGTCGAGAAGCATTAGAATCAAACCGGCGGCGAGCAGCTGGGTGAAGATTATTAGGGACTGCCCGAAATTCAGGTTGCCGAATAGCCCGCTTACTATGTATGCCGATGCTTGAAAAGCTGTTAGGATCATTGATAGCACCTTGCTTGCACCTGTGAAGAGCGATCGGTCCTCTGGATTTGAAAAGTCGACTTCGATGAGGTTCGAGCCTGCAATCATCTGCAGTATAAGCCCAGCCGTTACTATCGGGCCTATTCCGAGCTCCATGAGGGTGCCCTGAGCCGAGGCGAAGATCACGCGGTAATACGCCAGGCTGTCGCCTCTCATCCCTCCTAATCCGTAAAGGGGGACCTCGCTCATGACTAGATAGATCACAAGAGCTATGCCTGTCCAGAAGAGCCTCTCGTTGAATCTGACCCTTCTTTCCGGGCTTCTGACCTCCGGCATTATCTTTATGAGAGGCTCGAATGCTCTGAGGAATCTTCCGGCCAAGTGTCTCCCTCTGGGCCCTTCATATTTTAGTCTTGATTTAAATTCTTTCCTGATTTATTTTCGGGACAAAAATAGTTACTCAAGAATGACTCATTAAAATTTCTCCGCCTGCTGCTTCTATCTTTTTCTGGGCGGTTTTTGACCACGCTGGGATCTTTACTGAGACGGGCAGCGATATCTTTCCCGATCCGAGAAGCTTATCATAACCCATCTTCTCCAGATCGAGAGTTATCTTTCTCCCCCTTCCTGAGGCCTTCTGAAGCGCGATCTCCTCCAGTTCCTTCAGGTTGATTATTCTGATCTCGGATTTATCCGTCAGGGATTTCAGCCTTTTCTTCTTGAAATAGTCTGGTTCATACCTGTGAACGTAGCTCCATCCGTGTTTATGTCTTCCCGCCTTCCTTCTCCCTTTGCTTCCGCTTTTCCTATGCTGCCCTACCCTCCCGTATCCTTGGGTTCTCGATCCACGTTTTTTCCGGATCTTTCGGAGTTTATGCGGCATCTCAATATTTCCCTCGTGATCCTTTCTATATCATTCTCCGTATGAGCTCGTTGATAGCTTCCCCCCGGTACCCCGCTTCCCCTCCCGCGGCATAGCTCTTTTTCACGGATCCTTTGTATCCTTTCCTCGGCGGGTGGAGACGAAAGACCGGTTTAACCCCGGGGAGATCTCTTAATTTAACCTTCAAGTCGTATAGCGCCTCTGCAAGCGCCTCTAGGGAGTCGTATCCTATCTTCTTGACGTATTCATCTGTGAGTTTCTTGTTCCCAACGATTCTGCCCCTCTTCCTCAGAAGAAGAGCAATCGTCTCCTTTGAGACCTCCCCCCATGTTAAGATGCTTTGGGCTTTTCTAAGCATCCCGAGAAATGATGGGCGGTCATCTATAAGCGTGGCATGACAGTTACGTTGAAGATTAAGCATCCTTAAGGTATCTTCAACATCCTTTCTCACGTTAACCGTGCCTCGAATCCGAACGACGGCTAAGCATCTCCGGCCTTTTTCCATGCCTCTCACATCCAGTCCGACGGGGTCACTATCTCATAGGTCTTCTTGAGGGCGTCGAAGACGGCGTAGGCGAAGGAGGGCACAGTCCTGGTCTGACCGTAGCTCCTAGTCCAACAATCCTTGATCCCTGCGAGTCTCAATATGACCTTTGCGATCTCGCTTGCTACAAGCCCCAATCCCCGAGGTCCGGGGATTATACGGATCGTGACCGAGCCTGATCTCCCAACAGTCTCGAATGGCAGAGAGTGCGGTTGCCCACATCCGCATTCCCAGCTGCCGCATCCCCTTCGGACCAGCGTTATATTAAGCCGGGCGTCGCTCGCTGCCTTTTCTATGGCTGTGCGGACCTGATCGGCCTTTCCGGAGCCCAAGCCTATGTATCCGTCGCCGTTTCCCACAACCACTATGGATTTGAACCTCGTCTTCTCCCCTGCGTCGGTCTGCTTCTGAACTATGCTGACATGGATGACCTCCTCCTGTAGATTTGGGAGGAGCATGTCGACTATCTCGGGCTCCCTGACCTTCATCCCCTCGGCGAACGCCTCCTCCAGGGAGGATATTTTGCCCTCTAGGACTAGGCGACCGAGTCTTGTGCGTGGGGTCCACTCTTCGAGTCTCTCTGCACGCTGGGTCTCTCTTCCTCTGCTCAAGTTTTTCACCTAGACGGTTTTTCTAAGAGCTTTTCCAGCCTATTTAAGCATTTCTTGATGTTTTCAAGCTATGAACGTGAACTAGTAATTTAAATGTGATGCTTTTCGGCTTGTTGGGAGGGTTTTTTGATGAGCCTTTTCGATTAGATA
Organism: uncultured Candidatus Bathyarchaeia archaeon; assembly: GCA_964502685.1. Lineage (GTDB taxonomy): Archaea > Thermoproteota > Bathyarchaeia > Bathyarchaeales > DTEX01 > B63. Next base: position 808 of record CAZCXS010000021.1, on the reverse strand, counting down.
GAAGCGGAGAGCGCTCATTTATGTATGGATGTAGAAATGGCGAAGTAAAAAAATAAGACTTTGAGAGAAGGCTTGCCTGTTCTCAATAGTGTTATTGCCTGCTGGTTGAGGTGCCTTCTTAATGGGATTGAGATTCATCTGCATCGTCTAATTGACTTTTTACTCTATGAGTTTCAGTATATCCTCCTGTATGTACTTTATGAAGTCTGCTATTGTGCTTTTGCTGAAGAGCGTGACCACGCAGTTTCTTGTGATGCCGACTACGAGTCCGCGTCTTTGAACCTCGAAGACGACATACCATATCTTTCCATGCTTCAGGTAATCCTGGTATAGGTCTGTATCCGCGATGTCTGGGCCTGCTAGGCAGAGCTTCTCTACGCCCGGTATATCGACCTGGTCGAACCATATTAGCTTCGTTGCCTGAGGGTTAGACTCGTGCAGTTCCCTGAGCGTCTCATGCGGGATTCTTGTCTCCACAATCGCCCCCTTTCTGATGAAGAGAACTCTGCTGAGGGTGTTTGCTACGCTTCCTGTTAGCAGCCTCTTCACTCCACGCGCGACGGATGGGGCGAGAACGATGAGGAACAGCCGGTCGCCGAACGGTCTGATCCAGAAGGGGGCTTCCTCCGTCACTAATGTCTCGACCAGCTTCCGCTTGTAGAATCGCGCTCCGACGAAGTCCTTGCTGAAGACCCCTGAGATCGTATCATCTTCAAGTTTCAAGTCTAAGATCTCTGTGACCAGATTGATCGGTTCGCCTGATTCGGTCTCGTAGGGTTCTTCTTCACGGAAGTCTTTGAGCTTCTGA
>CAZCXS010000020.1:0-8528 GCA_964502685.1 uncultured Candidatus Bathyarchaeia archaeon | reverse complement strand
GGATGATTTTTCAGCGGCAGAAGAGGCTGTCAGGGGTTCCATAGGCGAGGTTAAGAGTCTCTGGGGTCTTCCGCCTAACCGTTTAGACTTCGACCTCTTCGCGGTGAAGGCTTCGATTACATACTTAGACGGCCCAGCGGTTCTCCCGGAAGTTCCGAATAGATTCGCCGTCTCGATGGAGAATTTAAGGCCGGAGAGTCTTTCTGGAAGAGTCGTCGTTGATCTTCCCGACGGATGGCTGTTAAAGCCTCAAGAAGCGCAACGATTTAAACTGCATGGAGAAGAGAGCCGCGAATTCACTTTTTCCCTATCGGCATCAGTCGGAGCCATCGAATCGTCGAACCGCGGAACCATCAAGATTTTCATCGATCAGAGACCAGATGTGATACGTCTTCCATTGAATTTTGTAGGGGGATTTCGCTGGCTGGTATCGCAGGTCTATCGTGAGCCGATTTCTCTGGACGTGTCGTTTCCTCCGGAAAAGGATGCAGATTCGTTCAGCCTTGGAGATGGATGGAAAGCCGTATCTTGGCCTGAGAATGCTCTTGAGATCGAATCTATGTTCAATGGGCAGCCGGGAGTTATCTATCTTCGGCATTTCATATATTCCCCTGATGAGCGGAGAGCCATCATAGGGGTCCCAAACAATAGTAGAATGAGGCTCTGGGTTAACGGCGAAGTTATCCATGAAACCGAGAGGGTTGTTCCTTTGCGCCCTAATTATGGCGGTGACGGGTCAAATTATGCTAGGGTTGTTCTTAGAGATGGGTGGAACCATGTGATGGTGAAGATATTGCGCGGAGAAGAGCCTATCGCGGCGCATTTCACAATAGCACATGAGAAGTGGCATAGGGGAATGACCGATCTGGTTCAGCATAGATTTCCATGGGAATAAGGATTAGGGGGTTTCCAAAAGCTTCATCCATAAGGAGAGGGGTCTTCGGCTTAAACGAGGGATTGCCGAGAGATTCCATCACATTACACGGGAATCTGAAACTTGTATGCTGTAGTGCCTGGTTCTTTGCTTTGCCTTTTTTTCTTTATATACTTTATATATTTCTATGCTGGGTTTTAGGGGTTTTTATTTGGTGTATATTTTTGTGAGAGTATAATTCTTGGATTTGAACTTTATGAGATTCTATGCCACATGTTCATAGTGGGGAAAGGATAGCAGGGGGCGGGATTTCGCCATTTTTTGAAGATTGCGGAAAAGTCTTGAATGAAACGATATCATGAGGAGATGCTGTGCGAAGGGAGGGATACTATGCGTTCTCAACCCAGTAGGACTTTTTCTCCGTCACCTCTTTTTTCCATATTGGAACTTCATGCTTAACCCTCTCAACAATCTCGGATAGGGCTTTAAATGCCTCGGCTCTGTGCTTCGAAGCGACAAGAACGTACATTACGTCTTCTCCAACCTTCACTGCTCCGAGTCTATGCTGGATAACGGCGTCGATTATTTTATGCTTCTCCTTTATCTCTTTGATGATTCTTTTCATAGTCTCAACTGCGAGCTCTTCATGAGCTTCATACTCGAGCCTAAGAACTTTCTCGTCTCCCCGTGTTCCCCTAACTGCCCCTACGAAGACAGCGATTGCCCCGGCTTCTTCTGTCCGATTTTTGAGCCAGCTTATTAAGGATTCGAGGCTGTCAAGGTTATAGGAGATCTTAACCCTCAAGATTTCTCCCCAGTCTTCATGCCTGAGATTTCATTTTCAGATCCAGCATATTAAAGGGTTTAGGCAACAATACGGTTTTCGATGCTTAATGGGAAAAAGATATAAGAAAAATGCTCTTGGAAATCTTCGCAGTTAAGTGATGCTTGTTGAGTGCTCGTGTGGAAATAATAGCGATCGGAAGCGAACTCTGTTATGGGAGAATTTATGATACTAATTCATTCTGGATCGCTGATCAGCTGACTCAGCTAGGAGCGGCCGTCCAAAGAATAACATGCGTACCCGACAAGATGGAGGATATCTGCGCCGTTTTTGAAGAAGCCTTGAAGCGGCAGCCGGACTTCATAATCTCGACAGGAGGGCTGGGACCGACATTCGACGACCTCACCATTGAGGCGCTATCCAGAGTCACTGGAAAAGAAATCGTAACGGACAGGAAGATCCTCAGATCGATGGCCCAGAGAAGAAAGACGAAAGTTGAGGAGCTACCCCCGAACCTTGTCAGAATGGCGCGTACAATCAAGGGAGCTACATGTTTGACTAATCCGTTAGGCTTGGCTCCCGTGACCATAATCAACTGTGGAAAGACGATTATTATCGCTTTACCAGGCCCGCCGCGAGAGATGAAGGCCTGCTTTAACGAGCACATAGTTCCCATAATAAGCCGGAGAACCCGTTACAGAAGCGTCGCCAGACGGGTCATAGTGAAAATGTTCGAGTCAAAAGTCTCCATACTGACGAACCAGGTGATGCAGGAAATCCCCGCGGTTTACATGAAGCCATTGGTCGGAGAGTTCGATCGGGAGAAAGGTTTACCCATAGAAATCATTGTCTTCGCGATCAGCGAGGAAGAATGTAACGCAAAGATGAAAAGAGCCATCGAAGGCTTAAGAAGGCTTGTAGAAGAGAAGGGCGGCGTTCTACAAATACTATGAGCGCCTCATAAAAGATCAGCCAGTGACGAGACGTCTAAATCTGTTCTTTTCGGTATGATACGCTAATTTCTTATTTGTTGGTCATTCATCCTCCACCGAAAGGTGGAAGCACCGCAATCTCGTCTCCCTCTTTGAGCTTCTGCTTGAGACTGGACGTCTTTCCATCTATGAGTATAAGATAATTCTTTAGGATCGGTGTTCCATCCTTGTTCAGCAGCATCTCCCCTTTTACTGTTCGGAAGATCGTTTCCTTCCAGGTCTCGGATTCTTTCTTGTGTCTTTCCGGTATGTAGGTTAGAAGCAAATCAGCTAATGTGGCTCCTTCTTCAACATCATATTCTTCAGTCTTGACGCCCAGTAACTCGCGGATTTTACCGAAATATCTTGCCCTCACCCTCGTCATGCTGCGGTCCACCGGCCAATACTCATCTATCCTCATCTTGTAATTTAATATTTCGAGGGGCTTAATGATTTCAAATAAGAGTTTTTTCCGTTGAAATCCAGCTTCAAACAAAGCCGTAAAAAGGGGAGATTGATATTCCCCTTAGGCTTGTCGCTGAAGCGGCCATTAGAAGAGCGTTATTGTAACCTCTTCTCCCTTCTCTATGACGTCTAAGTTAACAGGCAGAATAATATATCCATCAGCATCAGCCAAGCTTGTTATGTCCCCAGATGCCTTGAAAACAGGATATGCCAAGCCGTTTTTTATCTTCACGGTCAAGAATTGTTCTCGCCCTGACGCTGAGACTACCCGTACACCCATCTTCGCCTTGACCGTCCTGTGCTGCTTGGGAGGAAGCCTGGCGATTTTCCGAACTGCCGGTACAAGGAAGATGTAAGCATTACTTAGACAGGAAGTTGGATACCCAGGCATCCCGAAAATCGGCGTTTCCTTAACTAAGCCGAAAAGTGTAGGTTTCCCAGGTTTAATCTGGATACCGTGGAAAAGAAGCTCACCAAGGTCCTCAACTACCCTTACGAGCATATCCTTCTCCCCAACTGAGCTTCCACCGGAAAAGACAATGAGGTCGTGATCCAGATACTGGATGGCCGCCGATCTTAACTCGTCGATAACGTCGGGAACAATGGGAGCTCTCGTTACTGAGGCGCCGTTCTCCAGAAGCACCGAAGTCAATGTGTAAGAATTCACATCGTAGACTTGTCCTTCCCCGAGCGGCGAACCTAAATCACACACCTCAGAACCTGTTGGAATAACGGCCACACGAGGTTTCTGATAGACAAGCACATCCTCACGCCCAAGAGATGCTAGGACCCCTATCTTCGCCGGTGTCAAGAGATCGCCCCTTCTAAGGATCACCTCCCCCTTCTTTATGTCCTCTCCTCTCACGGCGATATTCGCGCCGGGATGGACTCCTCTGAAGATCGATACAACTCCGCCTTTTTCTTCAGTGTACTCCATCATCACAACAGCATCCGCACCCGGAGGGACCGGGCAGCCCGTTGCTATCCGGATGCATTCGCCGCTCTTGATGACCTTATCTGTCGACTGGCCTGCATGCAAAACATCCACGATTTTAAGTCTAACAGGGTTGAACTGGGAAGCCTTGAATGTATCCTCGGCTTTAACAGCATAGCCGTCCATTGCTGCTCTGTCGAAGGGAGGAACATCCCTCTTCGCTTTTATGTCCTCCGCTAGAACTCTGCCTCCCGCCTTCTCTATTGAGATTTCTTCGGTTCTTTCTATGGGCTTCACAGTCTTGAGAATCGTCTCTAAAGCCTTCTCCCGTGAAATGAGAAGCTTGAATGGAGCCATCTTCTCCAACGGGGTCAGCCTCCATCTTCACCTTCTAATCGAGACAACATTAATTTTGCTGAGTGTCGCTTACTTCAAGAAGGCGCAGCGAAACTTAAAAAGATTAAGAAAAAGCCTTTACATGCGCCTCTTCTTTCTCAGAATCGCTCATTTTAAGATTATATCATCCGCCAGGCGCGCCGTGGAATGGGACGCTTCGCCATATCGCATCGAACCATTCCTCCTCAGTTATAGTCTCTCCGTGCACAATGGTCTTTAAGACCTGCTTTAGAAGCTCATGATGTCTCTTTTCATCTGAAAGAACCGCGTATAAGAGAAGCCTGACCTTCTCATCTTCAATTTGAGGGGTCTTTTCGCTGATCCGCCTTATGAGGGATGCCTCCATCTCTATGTGCTTCTCAATGAGTCTTTTTTGCTTATGAAGCTCTCGCTGCGAGAGAGCTTTCGAAGTCTTCCTTATCAATTCAATCGCCGCGGAGTACATCTGAGCATGCTTCATCGAGTCCAAGGAGATTCCTTTGAGAACCTCTTTAACAGCGGGATTCTCGATTTCGCCGAGGGATTCATCCAGAGACTTCACAATCTGATCTTCAATCTCGATCAGCTGATTAAGAAAAGTCACTATATTTTCTGAATTCAAAACACAAACCCTCTAATTTTTACTGCACTAATATATTGTGGCCTCCTTGCATAAACCTTTTGACGTCGCCTAGGCTCTCCGCATGAAAATCGTTGTTTCATATCGATTATGGGGAAGCCTTTTGACTTTGAAGCCTTTATACTCAGCTTTGAGAATCTCAAGCGCTTCAGAGATGTGTTTTTTCCTGTTCCGGGTCACAAACTTGACGGTCATCAGAGCAGCAGAGTCCTTCTTGAGAAACCTCGCCAGATCAACCATTATCCTCGCCGAGTCCGCGGGGTCAAGATTCATATCATTCACGATCAAATCGAAATCCCCAATGTCGCTGGGAATCTCCTCTGCCCTGCATTTCAGATGAACGACGTTTGGAAGAGCCTCTACGGAAGGGTCGAGATCCGCGGGGTCAACCGCCACAACTACATCAGCTAGGCCGGCTAGAACCTTCGTCCAGCCTCCAGGGGCGGCACCGAGGTCAAGCACCCGAAAATCCCGTTTAATTTCCAGGTTAAAGGCTCTAATTGCTTCTCTGATTTTGTGTTCCGCTCGGGTTAGTGGCCGTTCGCCGCTTTTGTACTTTTTGAAGACTTTTATCTCTTTTGTGACTATCTCGTCGGTTCTGGATACGCCGATGAAGACTTGATCTTGGAAAATCTGCACATTCACAACTTTGAGGGGATTCTTTAAATCCACGCTTGCCCCAGATGCCCCTTCAAGCATAGCGCCTATTTCCCTCTCCACATCTTGGCTTGTGAAATTATGGGTTCCCCTTCTTCTGCATCGCACAACGAAAGTTTCCCCTCTTCGCAGCTTATCTAAACGGAGGATTTCTTTACAGATCCGCGTTAGGCTCTCCTTGCTTTTGGATATCTTAACGACTTTTTCAATCGGGAATACTCGGCCGATATACTTGGTCTCGCTCTTCCTAAGCGCGGCAGACAAATCAGTCTGCGAGGAGCACTCAACCAGAAGGTTCCCCTTGAAAAATAGACTGCGAACATTCGCATTAGGAATTAATCTTTTTATCTCCTTCTTCGCTTCAGTCTCGAATCCCGAGGACACAGTTACTAAGTACATATTTCTGCTGGACATTTTACTTCTTAATCTTTTTGACGTAGCGGAATGCTTGGATTGCCGCCATTGCCCCTTCTCCCGCCGCGGTTACTATCTGCATTCCACCGCATGTGCAGTCGCCAGCGGCATAGACTCCTTCCACATTGGTGGCTTGTCTTCGGTCAACCTTCATGCATCCTCTCTTATCAACTATGATTCCGGACTTCTTCACTAGGTTCGTCATCGGCACCCCTCTGAGTGAAAGGAAGATCCCGTCTATTGGGATTTTCTTCTTCGCCGCCGTCGAAGTGAACGATTTTAACCGAGTCTACAAGTTCTCTTCCCGTGATTGATTTAACCTTCGCCTTTACGATTTCAACGTTTTCTCTTTTCCGTAACGAACATTTTTCCATTAAAAATCTCCCCAAAAATATTCTTCCGAGACTGATATAAGTACTATCTCATTGCCTGCTCAATCTCTTTCGCAGCCTAATCCGGTCTAGCAACGGGAGGGCAACTCCTAAAAATAAAATGAAGAAATCAGATGCATTTTTTATGAGAGCTATTCTCGGCTGTCATGGAGGAGTGATTTTTATCGCTTGAACGGGACACTGAGTCTCACATGCCAAGCATTGTATACATTCATCTTCTCTGGCTGGAAACGCCTTCCTCTCAGATGTCGGATGTCCCGGCGTCTCCCTCCACTCGTAAAGCTGCACCGGGCATACCTCGATACATATCCCATGGCCTTCACAGATATCCCAGTCCACCGCGACGTAAGTCCCACGTATTCCAAGCTTCTTCGGAGGCTCCACAGGCCCCCAAACGGCTACGCCCTCCTCCTCTCCTACCTTCTCCCTTTTATTTTGAAAATCTGGATCTATAGGCAAAGAAAATCACCCCGGTTAGAAGATTGAGGCCATAAAAATATTAGCATTTCTTTAAGGATAATCTTTCCTGCCTATCTTAAGCCCCTCCGTCACATCGTCTTAAATCCTCTTCGGCTGTAAAAGAAGCATAAGTGATAAAAATATGGACAGCTGCGATCTGTTATTCTGAGACAATCGCCGTGATGTCTTGATGCCGGAAAGAGCCGAAGAGATCCTTAGGCAGATTGAGAAATCAGCGGAAAGGAATTACCTTCCCATCATAGGCCCTCGTAGAGGCAGGGTACTAGCTAAATTGGTTGCTCAATTAAAGCCGAGACGCGTGTTAGAAGTGGGGACTCTAATAGGTTATTCAGCGATCCTCATGGGAAAAGAGCTTGGAAGCGAATCTGAGATCATCACAATCGAGATCGACAAAGAAGAAGCCGAGATTGCTAGAAGGAACATTGAAATGGCAGAAATTAAGCCTAAGGTTCGAGTCATCGTCGGCGATGCCTCGGATGTCATTCCGAAGCTTCAAGGAAAATTCGACTTGGTATTTCTAGACGGTTATAAAGGCGAGTATCTCAAGCATCTGAAGCTGATCGAGAAGAATCTCCACAGAGGAAGCGTGGTGGTGGCGGATAATGCAGGGGCATACGCGTATTCCATGAGAGGCTATCTAGACTATGTGAGAAATTCAGGCCTGTATGAGAGCCGCTTCATCCAGGTAGGTAAAGACGGTTTAGAAGTGAGCGTAAAAATTTCAGACTGATCTGCAGAGACGTGAGGCTTTATTCGGGCACTCTTGAATATGTTTTCGGCCTATCAGGCTTCTGTTCGAAAAAGAGTTAAGAATCTGAGGGAACGATTATCTTTCTATGAATCTCTTAGAAAGACTATTAGCTGTTTTCTCCGGTGAAAAACCGGATGTTATGCCTTGGTTTGCTGATCTGACATATTGGTATAGAGCAAGACTTTACCATGGTGACCTTCCAACCAAGTATCTAGGTGAAAGGGGACGCATACGGCTCTATAGAGATCTGGGCTGCGGCGCTCATGAGGAGCTATATAACCTTCCCGGCTCAATAGCTTATTACGGCGTAAAGCGTGTCAGTTCAGTCGAAACGTTGAGGGACGGGACAACGATAAATGAGGAAGTATACAAGACGCCGATAGGAAGCATCAGGAGCATCAAAAAATTCGTCCCAAAATCGGTCAGCTCGGCTCATATAAAGTACGCTGTTGAAAGTAGGCAGGATCTCCGGGTTCTCCAGTACATCTATAAGAATCAAGAATTCAAGCCGGACTATTCGCTTCAATATGACCGCCTAGAAAACTGGGATGGTTTAGGATTCGTTAGCTCATTACCGCCACGTACACCTTTTCAGAGATTAATCGTCGTATGGGCCGGCGTGACGAACACAATAAGGCTGATGATGAGGGAGCCAGAGGAGCTCGAGGAGACCCTTCAGGTAATGACCGAGGCTGACGACCCCATATATGAGGCTATATGCGAGTCGCCGGCGCCGGGAGTCTACTTCGGGGAGAACATTACAAGCGACGTTATCTCACCGTGGATATTCA
>CAZCXS010000019.1:0-8724 GCA_964502685.1 uncultured Candidatus Bathyarchaeia archaeon | reverse complement strand
GTAATTTCCCAAATCAAGGTTCACTCTGAACCATGGAGAATCTACGCCCTCAACGATTCTTATCACATCAGCCGCTTTAGAAGTGATGCCGCCGTGATTCTCCATAGCTATCACAACCCCGTGGTCCTCAGCGTAATCAATACATGATTGAAGAGACTCAATCGTCCATCTAATCGCCTCAGTCTTAGTATAGCCTTCAGGCACGTAGCCTCCGAATACGCGGAGGCATGGGGCTCCAAGTTCATGCGCAATTCCTAATCCTTCCTTCACCGCTTCGATAGCCCTTTTTCTTTCAGCAGCGTCTGGACTGCAGAAGTTCGTGGAAATTCCGGCGCATGATATGGGTAGTCCTCGAAAGAGTGATAGCCTTTTGATCTTCCTAAAATAGGATGCATCTTTAGAGGGTAGCCAGTAGAGAGTCAATTCAACACCATCGAGTCCGATTCGATACGCTTCCTCGATGAAGTCTTCATATCCCATTCTCCCGTCTTTGAGATATTCCCTGTAAGAATACGCTGCGCAGCCGATCTTTATCATCTATTTCACCGATCAAGTTTTAGACTAATTAGAATTCTTTAGTTTATATAATTTATACAAAAACATCCCTATACATCGTTTCAAGCCTTAATGCTGCACCGCCAGACACGCATGTAAATCCTTAGAGGCTTTTACAGTTGAAATAAGCTCGTCAAGTATGCAAAGTATTAAATTGAGAATGTGACGAAAACATCGGATACAAGCAATAAACCGCAGAGGAAGTCCAGGTCCTGAGCGGCTTTACTCCTAAGGAGAGAGTATTAGCAGCATTCGAGCATGAGTCAACAGATAAGGTTCCCATACACCATTTGGGCTTCTCAAGCCAAGCCGCATCTTACATACTTGGACGAGAAGCCTATGTCGGAGGGGGAATACAGCAATGGAGGGAGGCTAAAGCTCTTTGGGAAGGGGAGGATGCCCATAAAGAATTCTTGAAGAGGTCTCTGCAAGATGCATTGGATGTTGGATTAGCGGTAGACAACGATATTTTGCGTCTCCATTACTGGCGGCTGAATGAGAAGCCTACGAGTAAGATTGACGAGTATACCTTCCTATACGGGGACCCAAATAACAGATACGTTATTAGACGTTTTATACCGAGCTCTGAGCTCTTCAACATCGTCGAGGAGTATCCGCCGAGAAGAAAAATGACTGTGAGCGCTCGGTTTGAGGAAGCTGAAAGAAAGCTTTCTGAATTTGAGGAATTAGCAGAGAATTATCGGCCAAGAAGAGAGGAGTTCCAAGAGATACGTCATCTAATGGAAAAATATGGTAAAAATTATGTGATCCGCGTCAACGGAGGAACAGTGGGCATAGGCTTAAGCATAGATGACCCCGTATGGCTGATGGCAATGGTAGCGAAGCCCGAACTTGCAGCCAGATACCTTGATGTACAGCTAGAAATCGCTTTGAAACAGATTAGGTACTTCGCTGAAGCCGGAGTGAAAATACTCTTCAGCGGCTGCGACGTTGCGTCAGACGAGGGTCCCTGCCTTCCTCCCAAAGTTTTCCGTAAACTCGTGTTGCCCAGAATGCAGAGAGTTGCTGAAGAATGCCACAAATACGGCATTTATCTATTATACGGTAGCGATGGAAATCTTTGGCCAATTGCTGATGATCTTTTCGGCCGATCGGGCATTGATGGCTATTATGAGATCGATCGAAGGGCAGGAATGGATCTCCATAAACTCAGGAAGCGATTCCCAAACTTAGTTCTAATCGGAAATATAAGCTCCCATACGCTTCATTTTGGAACGAGAGATGAAGTAATCGCTGAGACCCTTTCATGCCTAAGGGAAGCGAAGAAAAGCCGTGGAATCATAGTAGGAGTCTCGAACTATATAGTTCCTGGAACGCCGAAAGAGAATATAAAAGCCCTGATAGAAACAATCAAGAGGCATAGATAAAGAAAGAACCGGTCTGAAACCCTGTTAGTTGCTGCATATCCAAAAAATGCATAGATGGGTAGGCGCGGAAATGGCATAAGTTTTATGATTGCTCTATGTGTTGTAAATATTAGATTCTAATCTTGGAGGGAAAGGAATGGCTGAATGTGTAAAGTTTGGAATAATCGGGACAGGAGTAGGCGCAAATTTCTGCGCTGAAGGCCTCTCGATGATAGCTGATACCGGTATAGCTAAGCTTGTAGCTGTCACAAGCCGAAGGGAGGAGCGGGCTAAAGAATTCGCATCTAAATGGAATTTAGATCTATGGTACACTGATCACGAGGAGATGCTGGAAAAGGCGCCTATAGATGCTGTTATAATAAGCACTCCTCACTATCTTCATTATCCAATGGCTCTAGATGCGATAAGAGCCGGTAAACATACGCTTGTAGACAAGCCGATGGCAATAAATCTGAAAGAAGCCGATGAGATGATTAACGAAGCCGAAAAGAGAGGCGTCAAGCTAGGCGTAACCTTGCAATCCAGATTCGACCCAACCATCAGAAAGGTTAAGGATGCAGCCGAAGAAGGAAAGCTTGGACAGCTGATCCTAGGGGAAGCTATCGTGAAATGGTTTAGAACACAAGAATATTACGACAAAAGTCCCTGGAGAGGAAGATGGGCAACGGAAGGAGGCGGAGCACTGATAAATCAAGCAATTCACACGATAGATCTACTGCTATGGATTATGGGACCTCCGAAATATTTGTGGGCTCAAATCGACACGGTTGCCCACAACATAGAAGTAGAAGACATCGCAGTAGCAACTATCCGATTCGAAAATGGCGCTTTAGGTGTTGTCCAAGGAAGCACAGCTACATATCCAGGACTACCCACACGGCTGGAAATCCATGGAACCAAAGGAACGGCAATAATAGAAGGAGAGGTTCTTAAAAGATGGTCTGTACTTGGTGAGGAGGAAGTGATCATGGAAAAATCTAAGGAGGGACTTAAATCCTGGGCTAGGCCTGAACTCGTCCCCGCGACGAATCATGCTGCCCTGATTAAGGATTTCGCCGAGGCTGTTTTAAATGACAGAGAACCATTTGTTAATGGGGTTGAGGGCCGTAGGTCTTTAGAACTAATAATGGCTATTTATGAATCGAGCAGAAGCCGAAGCGTCATCAACTTCCCGCTAAGTGATTAATCATACACGCTTCTTTATAATTCAAAGATTTTTCCGTCTACTATTACATACTTAACCTTTACCTTGTATTTTCCAGGACCCCCATCTATCTCCAATACGGATATATCAGCCTTCTTGCCCTTTTCTAGGAAACCCACATCGCTTAAACCTTCCAGCTTGACTGTATTGCTTGATGTAAATCTGGATGTAAGATTCAAGGCGTCCCTGAGGCTCCTGGCGTCTGCATCTATCATGTATCCTGAATGTTTTACCGTTAATAGATTAAGCAGATTCTGAAATGCCTTATCCATTGTTAGTAAGCTGCCGCAAAGCGTGAAGGGCGGCGGCTTCACTAATCTTCCTTCACTGTTCATGTAACCCTCCGTGTAAAGCACATCCTCGTTCCTAGGCTTGCTGCATAGTACGCTGAACATTCTAAAAGTTCCCTCCGGAGCATCCTCCGGGGTTGGGAAAAGTCTGTCTGTGACGGCTATTATTTCATGTGCTCGCTGCCTCTGTATGCGTCGTTCAATTATGTCAGAGATGTATTTGAAATCTACATGATAGCCGTCTACGATGAGCTCAATAAACACTGGAAGAGTTAAAGCCCCCTCGTAAGTTCCGCCTCCCTCAAAGGGTTTAAAGGACTGACCCATGGCGCCGTTTGTGAGATGAACTATGAATCGAAGTCCCGCTTTGACAGCTTCCTCAAGCATCCCAGCCGATGCCTTACAATGTCCGCATCCAACTACAACTCCCTTGGAAGCAGCGTAACGGATCAATTCAACGCCAAAATCCGGGACTATGTTTACAAGTTTTACGACTCCTGTATCGAGGATTGCGTCGAGCATTCCTCTCGCCTTCGGTTCGTTCGGATGCACAATATGTTCAGGCGGCTGAGCGCCAGCGCACTTCCGGTTTATGAATGTCCCTTCCACGTATGCTCCCTCAAATCTTGCTCCTTCGGCATCTTTGTCTCTAGACTTCAAAAATTCCCGACATGAATCTAAGTATGTTAAAAGATCTTCCAGAGGCATAGCTACGGTCGCCAGCTTAAAAGCGGTCACTCCATACCTCAAAAGCTTACGTGCTACCTCTTCGATTCTTTCCGGTCTATCGGCGTACTTCGTCATCCCCGGCATGTCATGCAGATGTTGCTCACGGAATCCTGGTAGAACATAGAGGCCGTCAATATCGTAAATGCTGCCCTTCGCGTTCAAGGAGGAACCCAGATCCTCTATGATTTTGTTCTTAACGATCAAGTCTCCTCTGAATGTTCCCTGAGGAGTTACCAGATAACCATTCTTAAGGGTATAAGTCATGTGGACACTTCCTATGAGGTTATTTAAAATAAAACTCACCATAACCTTTTTTCTTAATTATAAATTTGATTTTTCACCTTAGCTTTTTAGCCTTATACAGTGCCTCTTCACTTGGACGTTTAACTATATGGTGGTAACTCAGCCTCGTGCAATATTATCGCGGATTTTACAGATATAAGTCTTAAGCTTGTCACTGCTATCTTGGTGCTCTATAATTGATGAATCAGAGAGGACAGGAAATCCCTTCCCTTTTTAAGGGAATTCACAACATCTATCCCCGTCTCATCTTCCAGGGCAAGCCAACCATTGTAACCTTGATCTCTGAGCTCCTTTAGGTATCTCCTCCAGGGCACCAGTCCCTCGCCAACCGTTGCCCTGCCAGTTTTAGGGTTATAATCCTTAGCATGAGTGTGAACTATCCACTTCCCGAGTTCTCTCACGCCATTTACAGCTTCTTCCACTCCGTAACGGAGGAGATTCGCGGGGTCATAGTTTACCCTAAGCGCTTCACTACCGATGTCTTCTATAAATTCCTTAAGAATGCGAGGTGGCTCCATGCCGGTTTCGACTGCGAAGTACACGTTTATATCCTCCGCGTAACTCGTGATCCTTGATATGCTATCTCTAATGATCTTGTAGGTCTTGTCTTCTCGGTCTTCAGGAATACGACCAAGATGCGTGGTGACGATGGGGGAACCCATAAAAGATGCAAGCTCTAAAACCTTCTTAGTCTTCTCCACCCTTCTCTCTAAGCCTTCAGGATCATCTAGTCCGCCTAATCCTTTCGATCCGCTAAGCTGTGCACAGAAGCCTGAGATTTCTAAGTTGAAAGACTCAACGAGCTCCAAAACTTCTTTTCTGCACTTCACATCACACCTGTCCGGATCTAAAAAGCAAGACGCAACGCCATCATAGTCCACAGCCCATAATTGCACGCCTTCGACCCCTATCTCCTTGGATAATGCGAGCTGTCTCCTAAGGTCATCAAGAGAAAACGTTTTTCCAAGCGACCATATCGCAAGACCGATTTTAAACATCGACATGATTTTTATGTTGTACGCAAGATTTTTAAGATTATATATCTGCAGGACTTTCTGAACGTAAATATCCTCAGAAAAATCAGATGTCTATTATTTTGATGCGGATGCCGATCGCCTCTCGCTACTGCCTTTTAATGTATGTAAGCGAGATCATATAGTGCTTCTTCTGTGCCGTTCCTTGCTATGGAGAGAGATAAACACATTCCTAGCATAGTCACCATTCCCGAATCAATCATTCGTCCATGAGTTCATGATTTTCCGGGAGACGCTTTTACGAAGGATCGCGGCGAAACTACTTGACGAATTTTTCAACCGAGCTCTTCGAAGCAGCCTTAACTTCGATCTTCTTAGGTGTTAAGGAGAGACTTCTCCCGCATTCGGGGCATTTCCCATCATACATTTGAAGTATCTCTTCCGGAGACTTCAATTCTTCGCCTTCATATAGGGTTGCGCCGCATCCATCGCAATTAACCCGTTGAGGCAATCCCCTACACCTCTTTAGTGGATTAAATTAAAAGAAAAAGGGTATTTCTCCCTAATAAACAGAACGCAAAAGCAGATTTAAATTGGCTTTCTCTCAATATATAATATTCCTCTGGAGTGAAATGAAAGGTTGAAAACCCTGCTGCTTTGCGAAAAGCCGAGCGCCGCTAGAAGAATCGCAAGGGCCTTAGATGATAAGGGTCGTCCCGTAGAGAGAAGAATCGGCTCGGTTCCTTACTATGAGTCTGAGAAGGGTGAAAAGAGCCTAATCGTTGTTTCAGCATTGGGGCATCTCTATACTGTTGCTCCTAAAGTTAGAGACCGCAACGTTTACCCTGTTTTTGATTTTGAGTGGGTTCCAAGACATGAAGCTGAAAGAAACGCAAAGGAGATCGAAGAATGGATCAAGGCCATCTCAATGCTTTCAAAAGAAGCAGACGAATTTATACTGGCAACTGATTACGATATTGAAGGAGCAACTCTCGGCTACACGATCCTCAAATACGCTTGCGGAGGAAAGGAAAAAGAAGCCAAGAGGATGAAGTTCTCAACGCTTACAACGCCTGAGCTCAGAAAATCCTACGGTGGCCTTTTAGATCACATCGAGTTTCCAATGATAGAGGCCGGAATCTGCCGCCATTTGCTGGATGCCATTTACGGCATAAACCTCTCTCGAGCCATGACTGTTGCCGCTAAAAGTTGGAGCGGAAAGTATGCAACCCTAAGCACGGGAAGAGTGCAGGGTCCAACCCTCAAGTTTCTGACTGACCGAGAAAAGGAGATAAACTGTTTCGTCCCCGTTCCCTTCTGGAGGATAAATGCTAAGGTTGAGATTGACGGTCAGCTATTCGACGTCGAATATGAACAAAAAATAATCAAAAGCCAAAAAGAAGCAGACGCGATAGTTGAAGACTGCAAAGGGAGAAAAGGCAGGATAGCCAAGATAGAAGTCAGAGAGTTTCATCAAAACCCTCCTGTTCCATTTGATCTCGGAGCATTGCAAAGAGAAGCCTATAGCTTGTTTAGGTATACTCCTCGTCGGACATCCGATATAGCTGAAAGACTATACCTCGAAGCGTTGATCTCTTACCCGAGGACTTCCAGTCAAAAGCTACCTGAGACGATTAATTACCGGGCGATACTCGAATCTCTTGGGAGAGAATCTAGGTATGGAAAATTAACGAAGATTCTATTAGAGAAAGAGAATCTGATCCCAAATGAAGGTAAGGGTTACGACCCCGCTCACCCGGCTGTTTATCCAACGGGAAACCTGCCGGAGAGGAGACTAAGCGTTCCCGAAAGAAGATTGTGGGATCTCATTGTGAGGAGATTCATGGCGGTCTTCGGAGAGCCTGCTGTAAAGCAAAGTGTCAAGGTTTCCATCGACGTTAACGGGCATGTCTTCTATCTTCGGGGTAGACGAATTCTCAAGGAGGGCTGGATAATATTCTATAAGCCTTTTGTACAAATCGAAGATGTTATTCTTCCCCCTCTTGAAGAGGGACAAACGGTCGAGATTAAAGATCTCTTCTGGGAGAAGAATTTCACAAAGCCTCCTGCACGGTACAATCCCAGCAGCCTCCTTAAGAAGATGGAGGATGAAGGGATAGGTACAAAGGCGACCCGTGCTGATATAATTGATACGCTTTATTCGCGTGGATATGTAAGCGGCGAGAGGGCGGTGGTCTCGGAGCTCGGATTAGACGTGATCGACGTTTTGAGCAGATACTGCCCCGAGGTTATTTCAGTTGAGTTTACGAGAGAACTTGAGAAGAGCATGGAGAAGATTCAGAATGGCGGTGAGAAACTTGAGAATGTAGTAGAAAGGGCTGTGAACCGCTTGAAGCCTGTTCTCTTTAGATTAAAGGAAAATGAGAAACAAGTTGGACAAGAGCTAAGCGAGGCTATAAGAGAAACTCAAATGAACCGACGGATACTGGGAAATTGTCCTGTATGCGGTACAGGGAAGCTCATCATCATACGTTCCCGTCGAACTGGGAAACGCTTCGTAGGATGCACAAACTTCTTTAAACACTTGTGTAAAACATCATTTCCTCTTCCGCAGAGAGGCATCGTGACGCCGGCTAACAAGACATGTAGCAGTTGCGGTTTTCCCATGATCCGATATAAATTGAAGGGCAAACGGCCGTTAACGTTCTGTATTAACCCGGAATGTCCAGGAAAGAGTGGAAAGACCTAGAATGAACTGCGAAATCTGTGGTAGAAGGGCGAAAAGCAAGTTCTGCGAGAGGCATGAAGAAGCCTATAACTCTTTACTTAGGATATACGAGAAGTGGCGGAAAGCAATGGACATCTCATGGAAAGATTATTTGAGAGAGATCAAGGAGAATCCTTACGCTGGCAGATGGGTTAAAGAGGTTGCTGAGCATTTGCTTGTTTCGGATCGAGCTTAGGGCGTCCATTTCCTTTATCGGTTCATCTGTAAAGTTTAAATGTTATTTCACATTTATTTTCACAAGATCCCGGGAGAACCACGATTAATCTCCGTTGAGCAAGTGATGAAAGTGTCAAAAAAGCCACGCGGGAAGAATCCTTCACGGGGTTACTCCATACGGAAAACTTACGTTAAAATAGCAACTTATCGTCCGCCACGTTCTTTAATTGCTGCCATAATCATAGGTATCTCGATCTTCCTCTTAGGAGGCGGAATCTACGACATATTCATGGAGCCTCTTGCAGTGCTACCGGTTGGCGCGGGTAGATTTCTAGCGTATATCCCGTACCGGATAAATGAGCAGCTGCTTGTTGGA
>CAZCXS010000018.1:0-8769 GCA_964502685.1 uncultured Candidatus Bathyarchaeia archaeon | reverse complement strand
AGCTCTTCCCCCTCGTCCACTGTCCATCCTTGAATTGTATGTCACGCGCTGAGATATCATTGAAGACGGTATATCCGAAGATGTATTCAGCCGCCCTGGAGATGGGAATGTCTCTCCCTCTTCTGCCGATTACAATCGCCAGCTCAACCTCATAGTCCAGCTCTTCGACGAATCCAGGCTTAACCACAGGCTCTTCAGGGCCGATTATGGATGTCCGAGGCTTCATGAAGATTATGGGCTCATCCGGGATCTCAGCCCCCGCCTCTTCAGCGTGATCCCTATAGTTCAAGCCTAAGCAGACAATCTTAGGTGGGGAGAGAATCGGAGCTCTCAAAGCAACGTCTTCCTCTTTAACCGCGACCTGCCTCATCTCCTCATCCGATATTTCATCGATCAGGCGGTCAATCTCATCCATCCTCCAGCCCGAGATTATTAGATCCTCTAAGCTTCCAGGGGGACAGTCTGCCTTCATCCTTAGGAGACCCGGTAAATCGATGATTCTCCCATTCCTCAGGACGCCGTAGGATTCCTTTCCACAGTGAACGTAACGGACGAGCCTCAATTCCGCCACCGGCATAGACCACTTTTAGGGGAACGTAAATATAAGCGAGCTGGGTAATTAGGGCTCAAAGGTTCTAAGCCTCTTAGAATGGGAGCGGTGACGCCGAACAGATGGATATACTTGAGAAAGCTCAGCGGATGCTTGAGGAGAATCCTCTCTGCGACAACTGTTTAGGCAGACAATTCGCATTCCTAGGGTACGGCGTGGAAAACCGGGAGAGAGGAAGAGCCATAAAGGTTCTTCTAACGATGAAGGGGCATAGATTGGCCCTCTTAAAAAAGCCGGAGGGGATCGCGTTGCTTAGGACCTTGGCGGAGAACGGCGGATTCAAGATGGCTGCGGATGTGCTTCGAAAGCTCGAGCAGACACCTGAAGAGAAGAGGGAATGCTTTCTCTGCGGAAACAGGTTCGACTTTTTATCTTCTCTCATAGAGAAGGCTGTAGAGATGCTTAGGGATTACGAATACGACACATTCCTGGTTGGGATCAGAATTCCAACGGAGATAGAGGAGAGGGAAGACGAGTTAAAGGCTAAATTCGGGATTGAGCATGGCGAAAGCATGAGGAACGAGTTCAGCAGAGTCTTAGGAAAGATGCTTCTGGAGATCACTGGGAAAAGAGTCGATTACATGAGGCCTCAGATCGTTGTTCTCTTTAACCCCTTCACGGAGGAAATCGAGCTCCAAGTCAACTCACTCTTCATAATGGGGAGATACAGAAAGCTTATTCGAGGAATCCCCCAGTCGAAATGGCTCTGCCGTAGATGCCGGGGAAGAGGATGCCCCTCATGCAATTGGACTGGAAAGATGTACCCCGAATCCGTGGAGGAGCTGATCGCCGAGCCGATCTTGGAGATGACCCTTGGGGAGGACTCGTCCTTTCACGGCGCTGGACGTGAAGATATAGATGCACGTATGCTCGGCTCAGGTAGACCATTTGTGATGGAGATTAAGAGGCCTCGGAGAAGGAGATTGAATCTTTCGGAGCTTGAACGTGCAATAAATGAGAGAGCTCAGGGAAAGATAGAGGTTATAAACCTCAAGTATGTGGATAGAGAAGCCGTCTTAAAGATAAAGGACATGGAATCAGCTCAGAAGACCTATAGAGTTACAGTCGAATTCGAGAGGGAACTCCGGGATGACGAACTTGAAAAGCTGAGGGACGCATTAACTGATATCACGGTTCTACAGCAGACGCCGACACGTGTTCTACATCGAAGAGCAGACCTCACGCGGGAAAAACACATATATGAGACGAAGATAAAGAGAATCTCCCCGAAAAGGATAGAATTGACAATCAAGTGTCAAGGAGGCCTCTACGTAAAGGAGCTGATAACCGGAGACAACGGCCGAACAAAGCCGAACGTCTCAGAGATCATAGGCGCGAAGGCTCAGCCCCTTGAACTTGATGTGCTGGATGTCTTAGATAAGATGGAGGAGGAATAAAAATGGCGAAATCCAGGGGGTTCCGAAGGAAAACCCGGTCGCTCCTAAGGAAGAAGCCCCGTGAACGGGGGAAACTTGGGTTAAGCAGAATCCTCCATAAATATCAGCCTGGAGATAAGGTTGTGATCGCGATAGACCCCAGCGTCCATAAAGGCATGCCGCACCGTAGATATCACGGAAAGATAGGCGTCATAAAATCCAGAAGGGGAAGGGCATACGAGGTTGCCGTGACCCAGGGAGACGCGGTTAAACAGATAATCGTCCTCCCCGAGCATCTCCATCTCCACAAGGGAGGATAAGGAGCATGGTTAGAAAAATATTGAAGGTTCAACCGATCACCGTTCCTCAGGTAAAGACCCTGCTTAAGGCGATCGGCGAGGAGAATCTCGATCAGTTTCAGCGGAGAACCCTGGATTATGCCAGCAAATTCTCGAAGCTCAGCGCTGAATCGGCTGAGAAGCTCTTAGCGGAATTAAAGGAGAAGGCTGAGTTAGATGAGGAGGAGGCCGTTCAGATAGTTAATTGTATGCCGAAAAGCATCGAGGAGCTAAGGGTCTTTTTAGCCGGCGGCCGGAGGATTGTCGAAACATCGAAGCTCGAGTTGATCCTCAACCTTCTGGACAAATACAGGGAAAGCGGGGATTAAAGGCTTAAAGAAAAGAGTTATTAGAGTTTTAGACGTAAGATTTACTGTTGTCTGGTGAGATCTAGAATGGGCATAGAAGAGATTCTCGATTACGGATCCTTAATGGGTATAATAACCGGGAATAATCGATTTCCATCCGCATTGGGGAGAATATTCAAACATTTATTGATGAGAAACGTTTAGGAAGAGTCGGGGCTTCTTAAAAGTTTCATCGTTTTATCAAAGGAAAAGGAAGGAAGGGAAAAATGTCCGACCGCAGGGAGAGCAAGCATCTCTACGAGGAAAACGCGTACGTCTTAGATTATCTGCCCTTCGGAAAGCCCGGGATAAGAGGGAAGTACAGAGCAGGAGCTGTTGTCCAGCTCATAGGCGAGAGCTATTTCACCCTGCTCGAGGCGAATGTGAAGGCTGGGGTGGTTCTCAAGCCCCTTGACAGAGTTTACGTCGGGAAGGAATCTAGGAAGGAAATCGCATACATACTCGGTAGGATAGGCTATGACGAGTTAACTGCGAATGCGAGGATGGAGCTTGAGAATGCGGTTGAGAGGATAGTACTGAAAAGGGAGAAGTGGTTCGTGAACTTCTTCAATACCGCCCAGGCTATAACCCCTAGAATGCACATGCTTGAGCTCATACCGGGCATAGGGAAGAAGTACATGTGGAATATTCTGGATGAACGTGAGAGGAAACCCTTCGAGAGCTTTGAGGATCTCCAACAGCGAATCAACATACCGAACCCTGCGAAGCTGATAACAAAAAGAGTGATAGAGGAGCTCTCCGGAGAGAGTAAGTATAGGCTCTTCACCCGTCCCTCATGATGATTCTCAATTTGCAATCCTATATGCTGTTGGTTTGAAACAGAAAAGCGAAGATTATGCGGGTTAAATTCGATCGTTGCGCTTTCATTAGCCGGTGAATGTATGACTCTTCTCGGCGAGACGAAGAGGCTTCTGAGGTATTACAGGATCATTCCGAAGAAACGTCTTGGACAAAACTTCCTCGTAGATGAAGAGATTTTACGCAAGATGGTCTCCTATGCATCCATAAGCGGAAGAGACGTCGTCCTCGAAATCGGGGCCGGCCTCGGCTTTTTAACTGAAAGGATCGCTGAGAACGCTGGAAGAGTGATAGCGGTGGAGATCGATGGTAGACTCGTGAAGGCTTTAAGGAGGAGATTGAGAACACGAGGTAACGTAACGATCCTTCATGGAGACGTCATGAAGATTGATCTTCCGGACTTTAACAAGGTTGTATCTACCCCTCCCTATTCTATATCATCTCCTCTGCAATTTTGGCTTCTAAACAGGAATTTCGACGAGGCGGTCCTATCTTTCCAGGAGGAATTTGCAAGAAGGCTTACGGCGTCCATAGGCTCAAAGGATTATGGCAGGCTCACGGTTACAACATACTATCGGGCTGACGTTGAGATCCTAGATGTTATACCCAAAGAATCCTTCTGGCCGCCGCCTAAGGTGGATTCGCTGATAGTCCGTTTGAGACCGAGGAGACCTCCATTCAGAGTGGCAGATGAGAGGGTCTTCTTCGATGTTGTGAGGGCGATCTTCACCCAGAAGAATAAGAAGCTTAGAAACGCGATTATGCCGTTCTTCGGCAGATTCAGACTTCCCAGTAAAGAAGCGATGAAATTAGCCGATTCCCTGCCTTTTCATGATAGAAGGCCGAGAGAATTGTCTCCCGAGGAGATAGGTTTGGTTGCCGATGAGATTGTTAGAGAACTACGGAAAACGGGGATTCTTTAGGCATTCTTTCTTCTTTTAAGGCTCGAATAAGCAGCGCTGACCCCCTGATGCTTACAAGTGCCTGGTTATGGCTGACTCGAGGGCTCTACGCGGCCTGGCGCCTATGAGCCGGTCTACGAGTTTTCCGTTCTTAAAGATCAATATCGTTGGGATGCTCATTATCTGGTACTCCATGGGGATCTTTCGATTCAAGTCTACATTCAGCTTTCCGAAGAGAATCTTACCAGCATACTCCTTCGCGAGCTCGTCTATTATTGGGCTTATTATGCGGCATGGAGCGCACCATGCTGCCCAGCAGTCAACGACGACTAGGCCGCCTCTTTTTACTACCTCATGAAAGTTTGAGTCTGTGAGTTCTATTGGCTTGTCGATCTTCGCCTCGGCTTGTTTTGGAGCTCCCAGACTCTTCATCATCTCCCTCAATTTCTTGCGTCTGATCCTTTCGAGTTCTTCATCTTCCTCCATGACCGGTTCCCCGCTGAATCATAGTACTCTGAAAAGAGGAAACACTTAAGTCTTCCTGAAGGATAGGCTTCAAGAATTCACGCCGGATCTTTCTCAGAAGCGACTTGAGGAGGCAAATAGACCGGTATGATTTTTATGGTTCATCAATTGCGTTTTTAATGGATGATTGCCATAAATGATATGAATTAGAATCTAAGATATCTATTGCTATTGATTAAAGCATAGGCGGCGTGGGGAATGCCCGTTGAGATTAAAGACGTGGATGAGTTCGTGAAGATCTCTGAGAAGGCTGAGTACTGCGCTGTGAAGAGGCTTAAGGGCGTCGTTAAGCTTAAGCTCCGAACGCCCCGGATGCTTTACACCCTTAAGGTTACACCATCCAAAACGGAAGAGGTTCTGAAGAAGCTGAGATGCGAGATACGCGAGATCTAAACAGTCCAGGAAACGCGGAGCCCGAATCGCCGCCCAGCACAAGCTTCTTGTTTAATACGCCTGCAAGGGCAATCCTCGATCCTTTTTTATTCTGGGAGGACCTCTGAGAGGACCCTGAGATAGTTTTCGCCGAGTATCTTCTTAACCTCACCCTCCGAGTATCCTCTTTCAAGAAGCTTCTCCGTGATTTTGGGAAGCTCCGTTACATCCTTCAGGAGGGTTCCCCCTCCGTCGAAATCAGAGCCTATGCCTACATGATCGACCCCGGCTGTATCTACGATGTGGTCTATATGGTCGAGGAGCCTCGAGATTGAAGGTTTCTTCTCATCTACGAATTCGGGAACAAACGTGACCCCGATTACTCCTCTCTTAGACGCGAGGCCCCTGATCTGCTCGTCTGTTATGTTTCGCCGATGATCACAAAGAGCCTTACAGTTTCCATGGGAGACTATTACGGGTTTTCTCGAGACTTCAAGAGCATCCCAGAACCCCTTTTCGCTTATGTGCGCGAGATCCACAACTATTCCGAGCTTGTTCATCTCCTCGACAAGTTGAACCCCGAAAGTAGTTAGCCCCCCGCCTGTTCGAGATTCACCGACCCCGTCGGCTGCTAGGCTTCTGGGATTATGCGTTAGGCCTATGCTTCTCACGCCGAGCTTGAAGAGCATTCTAAGAACGTTTAGGCTGCCCTCGACCGCATCGCTGTTCTCTATGGCCAATATTATGGCAAGCTCTCCTTTCCCTGTTGCCTCGAAGAGATCTTTTCTCGTGGTGACGATTGATGCTTCAGTCTGGGAGGCTTCCAGCTCCTTTTCGAAGAATCCAAACCCATCCAGAGCGTAAGTCAGGTGGTTCTTTACGGCCCTTGTGACATCCACCGCGAAGAAGGAGACGTCTACTCTTGCTTCTCTTAATCTCGGAAGGTCGATTTGGGTCTTGCTGCTTCTCGTATTCAGGCTGATCCCTAAGCGTTTATGAGCCATAATCGTGTCGTTATGAGAATCGACGATAACCGCTTCTTCATGAATCCTCTCAAATTCCGGCTTCATGAAGTTAAATAGGACCGTTCTGAGATAAAGATTTAAGGGGCGAAGACCGCTCTAAGCGGCACTTATATGTAAAATTTTCAGGTATTAATGAGTATGGAAAGGAAAGGCGAATATCCCTATACTCTCTCATCAGTCCTACTGGATTATCTCGCTAGCAGAGGAATAAGATTCCTATTCGGAGTAGCAGGCTCGGCTGAAAGAGACCTGTTTGATAATCTTGCCCGAGAAGAATACGCGGGGAAGATCAGGTTTATCCAAGCTAACTCGGAATACCCCGCCGCTAGGATGAGCGTTGGGTACGCCAGAGCATCGGGGAAGATTTCACCTCTGATCCTGCACATACAGGTAGGCCCCGCTAACGCCGCCCTGGCGATTCTAGACGCGTATATCGCGGGTATTCCGCTTCTCATATTCAGCGTGGGACACATATCCGTAAGAACAGACTTCAAAGAGGCTCTCTATGGGTATTTTAGAACTGCGGAGCTTCTCCGTGAATACTGCAAGTATGTATACCGGGTTGTCGATCCGGATAGCTTCGATAAAGTGCTCCGAAGGGCCATCAGACTTGCGGAGACCCCGCCGAAAGGCCCAGTCTTCCTAACGGTCTCACAGGACATAGCTGAGAAGAAGCTTGCAAAAAGGGAGGTCAAGGAGGCTGAATTGTTTAATCCCTCCCCGCCGGAAGCTTCAGTCTCCAGAGCTGCAGAGGCATTAAGGAAGGCTGAGAAACCGGTCATACTGACGCAGAGAACTCGAAAGAGAGAAGCGGTCCCCCTTCTCGTTCAGCTAGCTGAGAAGGTTGCCGCTGCAGTATTCGAGGTGAGACCGTGCACCATGAACTTCCCGTCTTCCCATCCGCTTCATCAAGGATACGCTGGGGATAGAGACTCCCGGATGAATGATTATGTCGGATCAAGCGATCTTGTTCTCGCGTTGGACTGCTTTAATCCGCCTCTGACGTATTCCGGGTTGAATATCCAGGTCTCGGATAATCCTCTTGCTTTTAATGAGGAGGCTGATATAAACGTATTTTGCTCCACAGACCTTTTTCTGAATGCTTTATTAATGAAGCTCAGAGATATGAAGCCCGATTATGAAAAGATTGAAGAACTGAAGGCCAAACATGCGGAGAAGCGGAATAAATGGATGAACGACCTGAAAAGCAGATTCGATGATGAACCCCCATCCCCCCAGAGAGTATGGTTCGAGGTCAACAGGATCTTTAACGGAGGGAAAGATTACGTCCTCTATTTTGCACCTGGATACTCCCAAAGACTATCAGTACAGAGATACCTCGAAAGAGAGGAGCCCGGATGCTTTTACAGCTGCCTTTCAGCCGCGATGGGCACCGCAGGCGAAGCCATCGGCATCCAGCTAGCAGAGAAGCGAAGAGTAATATGCGCACTGGGAGACTTCGAGGCGCATGTCTCTCAGCTTCCAACGCTTCTATGGACCTGCGCCCATCATCAGATTCCCGTGATCTGGATGGTCCTGGATAATGGAAGCGGAGCGATAGTCAAGAGGTCATACTGGACCTATGGTAAGTGCATGCGTGACAGAGGAGTCTTCATCGGAACTGAGCTGAAAGACCCCAAGACCGAATGGACTAAGATAGCCGAGGCGAACAATGTTAGATCCTTGAAATGCGAAAACGCGGAGGAACTTAGGCAGGGGCTAGCTGAAGCCCTAGAGACCAAAGGCCCCGTCTTACTCTCCGTCTTAACACAGACATTCGAGAATCCTCCAGAGGGATGGAGAGACAACCCATAAAAAAGGCATTTATAGTATGCGAGCAAAAATGCACATACACGTGCAGGAAATGCACGTGCTTTATAAAGAAAAATTTTTCCCCAAGGCATAAAGCAAAAACCCCAACCTATATAAACTATTTAAAGAAAAAAATCCCAGCGGACAGAGATTCAAAAAGAAAAGCCGTTAGCCTTCCTTTTCAGCAGATTCCTTAAGTCTATTATGGAAGCACGTTTCTTCGCCTAGATGGCATGCCGGACCCTTCGGCTCAACCAGATATAACACCGCATCCGCATCACAGTCAACGAGGACATCCATAACCTTCTGAACATTCCCAGAGGTCGCACCCTTCTTCATAACCCGGCCGAAGGATCTTCTAAAGAAATGCGCATAGCCCGTCTTCACGGTCATCTCCAAAGCCTCACGATCAGCATAAGCAAGGGTTAAGACCCTAAGGGACTTATAGTCCTGAACGACAACCGGAACCAAGCCTCCCCCCTTCGTGAAGTCTAATTCATCTATGCTTACGAGCTTCTTGACCTTCAAAACCTCACCGGCACCCCCCTCTCCGCCAAGAACCTCTTTACGACGGGAATCGGATACTCCCCGAAGTGAAAGACGGAGGCAGCTAACGCCGCATCTGCCCCTCCAAGAGTGAAGG
>CAZCXS010000017.1:0-8809 GCA_964502685.1 uncultured Candidatus Bathyarchaeia archaeon | reverse complement strand
TACTTTAGCCTCAGATACTCGTTCCACCTTTCTCGGAGGGCTTCCTTAAAGACCCGGGGAAGTCTGTCTATGACTCCTCCAAGCCAGCTGTGAATCAGTCCTTGTTCATTGATTATCTCAACGAGAGCAACCGCTGGTTCCTCAGCATAGGTGAATCCTGTATAGGGATTCCGATGGGTTAGAAGCTGCCTGGCATACTCCTTCTCGAGATCTCTGACGTCGTCAACGAAGAAACCTAGAACATGTTGATCCTTCCAATCCATCGAGTCAATCTCGTATGGGAGGCCGTCGGCGCTTGTGAATCTTCTAGAAACAAGCAGGTTCAGGTCCACATATATGCCGTTCTCCTTTAACTTAGCTATAAAGTAGTCAAGCCTGTCGAGTGCCTCCTTGTTTAGGTGCCTCGTATCGTCGAATGCTTTATCAAATATGTTGAAGGACTCCCACGACGCATCTAAATGGTGGAATCTCACCATGTTCACGCCGAACTTCGCTAACCTAGCCGCTATTCTCTCTGAATCTTCCTTCCTTGGGAAAGCTGCCCCAGCGCAGATGTTAACGCCTAGGAATTTTATACGTTTGTCTCCGACGTAAAGATGGCCGTCCTTCCCCACGTGTACGTATCCTAGCTTTCCAGCCGGCTTATCGAGCCATTTGCTAATACTTACAATATTCTCTTCGGAGTCGTCCCAAGGCAAATAGAAAGGGAAAAGCCTGTTCTTCTTCAATCCTTCCTCCTTCCGCTTTAAGACTATCCATAGAGAGGAAAATGTGAAGACTGCGATTAAAATAAGCGCGATCCACTTTTTTCTATTCATCAACCGTTCTAACCACGGTTGATTAAATAAATCTTTTCAGTTAAGCATCTGTCGGATTATTCCATTTAACTGTGAAGTTCGGAGAAATCGTGAATGGATGACTATGGGAAAAATAGGAGATAGAGGAAGGCTATTTGCCGGGATTTTGTGGATGTTTACTCAATCCTTAGCCATGGGTATAACTTCAATAGTTTCTGCATTGCCTCTTTGACTTTCTCCTCTGGATACTCGTATGGCAGAAGGTTCCCTGAAAAGTAATCGTCATAAGCTTGCATATCGAAATGTCCGTGACCGCAAAGGAGAAATAGAATCGTCTTTTCTTCCCCGCTTTCTTTACATCGAAGAGCCTCGTCGATTGCGGCTTTGATGGCGTGGGACGGTTCAGGAGCCGGGATTATTCCCTCGGTCTTAATGAACAGGCTTGCTGCTTCGAAGACTTCCACTTGGTTATAGGCCACCGTCTTAACTATTCCCCTTCGATTCAAAAGGCAGAGGGTGGGAGCCATCCCGTGATATCGAAGTCCACCTGCATGAATGGGCGGAGGGATAAAAGTATGCCCCAACGTGTGCATCTTGAACATCGGGGTGATCCGAGCGGTATCGCCGTGGTCATAGGTGTAGAATCCCTTCGTCACCGATGGGCATGCTGTTGACTCAACCGCGAGGAATTCCACGTCCTTTGGAGCTTTACCCGAGACTTTATCGTAATAGAATGGCCAATACAACCCCGAGAAGCTGCTCCCGCCGCCTATGCATCCTATCACTATGTCTGGGTAATCATCTACTTGGCTGAGCTGCTTCTGTGCTTCCTGCCCTATCACTGTTTGATGAAGTAAGACGTGATTCGCCACGCTTCCTATAGAGTATTTCGCGTCTTCATGGGTAAGTGCATCCTCAACTGCCTCGCTGATCGCTATGCCTAGGCTTCCAGGGCTCTCAGGGTTCTCCTTTAAGATTCTCCGTCCGCTCTCCGTCCTATCGCTTGGGCTCGCGTATACCTCCGCTCCCCATGACTGCATCATCACCTTCCGGTAAGGCTTCTGATCGTAGCTTACCCTGACCATGTAGACTGTTGCTTTCATGTCGAACATCCTGCAGCCGAACGCTAGAGCTGAGCCCCATTGTCCCGCGCCTGTCTCCGTTGCCAACCTCTCCACTCCCTCCTTCATCGCGTAGTAGGCCTGAGCAACAGCTGTGTTAGGTTTATGGCTGCCCGGCGGGCTTACCCCCTCATATTTATAGTAAATTTTCGCTGGAGTGTCTAAGGCTTCCTCGAGTTTTTCAGCTCTATAAAGTGGTGTGGGTCTCCATAAACGATAGACATCGCGTACTTCGTCGGGTATGGGTATGAATCTTTCCTGGCTCATCTCCTGTCCAACGCATTCTTTTGGAAAGAGCGCCAGCAGCTTCTCCGGCTGGACTGGTCCTCTTGTCGACGGGTCTATCGGTGGTGGTAACGGCTCAGGTAAATCCGGCAGAATGTTGTACCACTGCTTGGGGATTTCTGTCTCGTCTAACAGTATCTTTCTATTCGGCAATTTGTATGCACCGCTTTTTCTTTAGAGTTGTACAATTGAACATTTATGTCATATTTAAGACTTTTGTGTACAAAAAAGTACATTAATCAGCAGATTTTCTCTTCAAGACTTGCCTCTTCAACAAGCAGATATCCACTTTCCCCATCCCAAACGGTTCTCGCTCTTAAGATTCTGATTCTCTTCCTGAAGAAAGGAGCATCCAAGACTAGAGTCTCATATTCCCCGCCTTCACCCATAATCGAAATCCCATACTTCCGATTAAGCTCCATGAGATCAATCAACGCATCTCGATCAAGTCTCCTTCCAAGCCACCTCTGATCCAAGCCGTAAGCATAGACTCCGGTGAAGATTACCCAAAAATTATTGTTCAGAAGCTCTTCCATAAGCCCCTTCTGATCCTCATGCCAGAGGGGAGATATCGATTCTAAACCGATCTCGGCGCAGATGCGGTCCAGCCGGCTTTTCTGATAGACGGAGCAAACAGCCCCTGAGACTACGCCTTCAACATCCAATTTCACAAGCAGCCGCTTTAGATCTTCTAATTCTCTCTCCTTAACCCCGGAGGTCTCAGCCTTAACCAGAGGCAGATCGCATGCATCAGCGAAGAGGCTCGTAAGCCTCACGTTTGGATAATGGAACATCCAGCTGTCTTCCCGCTGTGGAATCATCGTTACAAGATACTTTACATTGTAGCCTCTTCTCAAAGCCCTATACAATGCGAGGGCGGAGTCCTTCCCGCCGCTAATTAGGACTGCGACATTCATGTTCGACGATCTCGATCTCAAATGGGATGATTTACCCTATTTCCAGAAGTAAGCCTTAGCCCTATTGAAGATACTTTCAATCTCTCTCTTCCATTCTGGGAACTCACTTGGTGAATCCGGGTATCTCTCATATAGGCTTCTAACCTCTCTTAGCGTCCTTGCCATCACATACAGCGACCTCAATAATCTTAGTCTCCCTAACCCGCTGAATACCCGCCTCGTAGCCTCACTAATGTTTAAGTGGATAGCCTCACCTAAACTTGCCTTCAGAAGATCGTCCTCCGTGATTAGCTGATACTTCATGCCGTAATTCAAATCTTCATTCGTTATTCCCTGAAGGAAGATTCTGAAGATATCAAGCCCCGCCTGCTTCATGCCGTAGCTCTCCATAAACCTGATGTTGATCGGCCAAAGTGCTTCAAGACTTGGATCGCCGTTCTCCAGCGCGTCAGCAATGACTTCCCCGGATATTTTTCCTCCCATCATTGAAGGTCCGATTCCTCCTCCGTGAATCGGGTTTACCTGACACCCAGCGTCGCCTACGACGACTACGCCGTTTCCGACGAGAGAGTCTAAAGGTCTACGCGTGGGAACTATCCCCCCGCCTCCATGTAATATTGAGGACGATTCGAAGAGAGGTCTGCTTAGAACATGCTTGTAAAGCTGGCTTTTCGGGTTCGGGTGATCAGACGTCGAGGCTACGCCGAGGCCGACATTAGCTCGATTATTATCCTTCGGAAATATCCAGCAGTATCCTCCCGGGGCGATTGTTAAGTCTAAGTAAATCTTGCAGAATTCAGGCTCATCTATCTCTTTGCTTAGCTGCCGAATTTCACGGTAACAAATAACCTTGTCTTCCCAGCTAACTTCAATGTCAATACCGATCTCGGATGGGAGCTTCCTACGTATGACGGCTGAAACTCCACTCGCATCTACAGTGACATCGCCGAGCATCTTTAACTTTCCGCCAGTCTTAAGATCAGACGCCAAGACTCCCCTGACGTATCCATTCTTAATTATGGGGCTGGAGACATGAAGATTATCCCTCAGAACCGCGCCTGCATCCACCGCGTATTTTAGTAATCTCTGACCGAAGAGGCGACGGTTAATCATGAACCCTGTTAGGCCATAACCGGATACGCGGAAGACGGAGTCCCGGTCTGGAGAGTATATCTTCACGCCTACAATATCTCCTTCCTTCTCCTTTCCCGTGGGATAAGGCAGGCCGAGATTATCGAAGTGATGCTTCCCCACAGCGTCGCCGCAGACCTTATCACCGATAGATTTCCTATCTTTCCTGTCGATCAGACATACGTTGAAGCCTCTTGAAGCCAGAACCTTCGCTGCCATGCATCCCGCGGTGCCAGCGCCCACCACGATTACATCATATTTATTCAAGACACATCATTCCGAGATTGTTCTTGAAGGAAATCTGCTTAAATTTTCTCTTTACGTAAGTCTGCGCTGAAATATATAAACGATTTTTGATAAACCTTGATTCTCCTCACGGAGGAATATCGAAGCCTGGAAACGTTTGGCGCTATCTTTGAGGATGAATTCAAGGGATCAATCCAGAAATGCCTCTCATTTAAAGGCCCCGCAGTTTTTCTTCAAAAGATAGGATATTCTCCGCTTCGTCATATTCGTCAGGATGGTTAAGCCTATCGATAAGGATGCTCCGGCTATAACATCAGCTGGATAGTGGAAACCCGTGTAAATAACGGAGAAACCCACGAATAACGCTTCAAGGATAAGTATGACTCCGAGTTTAGGCTTTTCATATAAGATGGGAAGTGCAAATCCGAAGACGAACATCGTGGTGGTTGAAGGGAAAGAGAAGGTGCTGGTATGCCATATGCCAACGACTCTGGCATTAAGAACTTCAAATGGTCTAGGTCTTCCAAATACCGGTTTGAGAACTGATCCGAAACCATACGAGATGAATGCCGACGCTATCGCTATAAGCCCGCTTGCTATGGAATCGCGCCTTGAAGATTTATCTCCAAAGAAGCACAGAGCGACTAATGACAGAATCGAAGATGCGGAGAATAAGATAATTGAGATGTATCCGCAAGCAACATCAAGAACAGGACTAATGATTCCACCATTTATAGTTGTGAAGAGCTCACGGTCCCCTATCAAGATATCAATTAGGAGAGAGCAGAGCAACACGAGGATGAGGGGAGAAACCAGCAATAACTCCTGTTTTACCCCTTTATCACCCAAAGAATCACCGGCTTGTTGCTTTCATGCCTTAACCTTTTAATGAATGGACAGTTTAAAAACTCTAGTGTTAGAATCATATTTAGGCGTATTGTCGTTAAAGTAGCTACGCATCGATCTCAGATTTGTAAGATTGAAGGAAAACGGCATGAAGACGCTTCGAATTCCTAAACCCATCTCGGGAGGAATCTTCCTCACTTACAAATGTAATAGTCGATGTAAACACTGCATGTATGCATGTTCCCCAAGGTGGAGGGCAGACTGGATAAGCCGCGAGGATGCTGAGAAGATACTGCGAAACCTTTCCAACGCATTCATGGATAGATATCCTGAGGGCTACGGGGAGGTCGGGGTTAACTTAGGGCTTCATTTCACTGGCGGAGAGCCGTTCCTCAACTTTGATCTCCTTTTGGATCTGGTGAAGATAGCTAGCAAGATGGGGATACCTTCGATGTTCGTCGAGACGAATTGTTTCTGGGCCGTCGACGATGAGATTACGAGGGAGAGGCTCTTACAGCTGAGAGAAGCGGGGCTTCATGGAATATTAATCAGCGTTAATCCATTCATCCTTGAGTACGTCCCATTCGAAAGAACCTTGAGAGCGATACGCGCAGCCAAGGAAATCTTCGGCCGGAACACAATGATTTATCAGGAGTATTTCCGCTATCAGATTGAAGGGCTTGGCATTCGTGGAAGAATGCAGCTTGAGGATTATCTTAAAAGAACAGATGCCGCTGGCCTGTATTATGCTGAGATTCTCCCAATGGGCAGAGCATGTTACGATCTTGGGCATTTATTCAGAAGGTATCCGGCTGAGAAGTTCTTCAACATGTCATGTAGGGAGGAGCTGACGCGGCCATGGCACGTCCACGTTGACAATTACTGTAATTATATAACAGGATATTGCGGGGGAATATCGCTTGGCGACGCGAGGGATATGGATGCGATATGCTCAGGGATAGATCTGGATGATCACCCCATACTTGCGCAGCTAGTCTCAAAGAGGGGGATTAAACGTCTATACGCCTTCGGCGTCGAGGAATATGGCTACAGTGAGTCTGAGAGCGGCTACGTCTCTAAGTGCCACTTGTGCGTTGATATTCGAAGGCACATCAGCGAACAGACTGATGAGTTCAAGGAGCTTAAGCCGATAGAGTTTTACCGTAACCTTAAATGCGAAGCTAGGTCATTTTAGATTTTACCAGTCTGCTACTGATCCATCCTCGTGGAGGAGCCGCGGAGTACGCCAGTCGCCTGGGTATCTCTTTTCCTCTACTGCTTTTTCGTCAAGCTCTATCCCAAGCCCCGGTTTCCTCGGCACTTCGATATATCCGTCTTCAAGCTTGAAAGGTCTCTTAAGGTATCCCTCTCCCAAGGTTATTTGCTCCTGGATCAGAAAGTTAGGTGTACAAGCATCTAGCTGGAGGCAGGCGGCTAAAGCGATCGGCCCTAAAGGATTATGAGGAGCAACAGCGGCATAATAGACCTCAGCCATAGCAGCGATTTTTCTACACTCCATTATTCCACCTGCATGGCAGAGATCAGGTTGAAGTATAGATGCGGCTTGCTTTTCAAGGACTTCTCTGAAGCCCCATCTCGTGAAGAGTCTCTCTCCTGTAGCTATGGGTATGGATGTTGAGCGGGCAATCGTAACCATGGTGTCGACGTTTTCAGGCAAACAAGGCTCTTCAAGGAACATCGGAGAGTAGGGTTCCAAGGCCCTTGCGGCCAATATTGCCATTGAAGGACTGAGCCTCCCATGGCAGTCTATTCCTAGATCGATGTCGTCTCCAACGGCTTCTCTTACGGCCCTAACTTTCTCCGCGGCTTCCTTGATCTTTTTCGGAGTGTCCACTATTCTTGTAGCTCCAAACGGCGCCATCTTTAAAGCTCTGAAGCCATCTTTTATGCGTTTCAATGCGTTCTGAGCGAATTCTTCAGGTGTACTTCCGCCGACATGCGCATAGACTTTAATCTTGTCTCTCACGGGTCCGCCTAGAAGCTGATATACGGGCTGATTCAGATATTTGCCTAGGATGTCCCACAACGCCTGTTCTATTCCGCTTATGGCGCTCATTATTATAGGTCCGCCTCTGTAGAAGCTCCACCTATACATGGCCTGCCAGTGGTACTCGATTCTTTTGGGATCTTTCCCCTTTAGATACTCGAAGAATTCCTTCACTGCTGTCTCAACTGTCCTTGCTTTTCCTTCAAGAACCGGCTCGCCGTATCCGGTTATTCCTTCATCCGTATGGATCTTTAGAAAGAGCCATCTAGGCTTGACATGTATGAGCTCAAAGTCTGTTATCTTCATCGGATACTTCACACTCGCTGATCAGTAAATTAAGATACGGATAAAAAACTTAGGTAAAACGCTTAACGAGAAGACTCGAAATGGGCTTCCCAGGGTATATTAAATAATAGATCACATGGATCATGTTAAAAGAGGTCCTGCTGGAAGACCATCTCCTCTTACATCAGCTGAGAGCACGATGACTTTTCCCTTCTTAACGCCGCAGTGGGCAACCCCCGTCCCATCAGGATACTCTCGAACAACTATTTTATGACTAACCTTCTTCAGGCTGTTCAAGCCGCGGAATCCTTCCTCCATTATGATTTCTGCTCCTCCGTTCCACAGAAACCTCGGTAGCTCCACAGCACTTCAGATCTAAGCCATAATCTATGATGTTAGTCAGCAGCAATACGTGCTGCTGCGGCCTATAATCTCCCCCGCTGGTTCCCACGCTTAAAATCTCATTGTCCTCTGAGACTGCGATCACAGATGATAATGTGTGTAGGGGTCTCTTCCTGGGTTCAAGTCTATTTGGACCTGAGAGATTAAAGTAGGATGCCCTAGAATTGAGAAGTATGCCTGTCTCGGGGTCTATCAAGCCGGGAACAACAACGGCGTGCGGGGAGGTTATTGGTATCCCCTTTAGCTCTCTCTCCTCTAGAAGTTGACGATTCAGTCTCCTCGGGCTCCATCCGCTTGAGTTTATGCAATGAACTTTGCCGCTTGATGATTCGAAGATAAGGGCGAAGAAGTCGCCTCCTATTGATCCGAGATGCGGCTGAGTCACAGCTAACGTTAAGCTCACTGAGACTGAGGCATCAACGGCGTTTCCGCCTTCACGTAGAACTTGACAGCCAGCGATCGAAGCTAACGGATGTTCTGAGGAGACCCCGCCGGATCTACCCATAAAGGGAGCCTTTAATACCATTAAGATTAGCCTCAGATTCTATGATTGTTTCGACTTGGCAGATATGGCTTTCCTCGGTATTTTTTCTGAAAAAACAAAGATCGGTATCGATCTACCGTAGGGGCATAAGCATCTCTTCGATTTTTCTGTAATATTTAAGGGTATCTAGCCCCTTCTGGGTAATCTTATATCTTTTCCGTTTCCCGACCTTTTCAAATCTAACTAGGTCTTCCTCCACTAGAAACTTCAGGATCTCCATAAGCGTA
>CAZCXS010000016.1:0-8928 GCA_964502685.1 uncultured Candidatus Bathyarchaeia archaeon | reverse complement strand
GGGCGCACGGCCTGGATGACACGAAGCCGTATCGGAAGCCTCAGGAAGCCTTCAATTGGGCCAAGCCGACAATAGAGCTCACAAGGGAAGATGATGAGGCGAAGTACTACAAGGTTGAGGCGCTCTTTCCAGTCACCAGCATGAACAACAATCTTTACTCAGAAGATGAGCTCCTCCGCGCCGCTCGAACCCTAATCGGCAAACCGGTGAACATGAACCACGAGATCCCCCTCGATGGAGTCGAGATTATAGATGCTGAGTTCGAAGACGGCGCGGTTGAAGCTTTATTACGGGTCTCCCGAAACGCGGAGTTCAACGGTAAGAAAATCGTGGATATGATTGAGAACGGCGAGATCCTCCACGTCAGCGTTGAGGGATCATGCCGAAACCGCAGAATGCAGATCATGAACGGCGAAACCGGGTTCAGCTGCGAAGGCCTCGTCTTAACTGGTCTCGCCTTGCTTCAAAGCGACGTCCTGCCGGGCATCCCGCTCACCAGGATTGAACCCGTTGAAAAGATCGTTGAAGATTTCGCGGCTGATGAGGAAAGATCGGCTGCCGCGGAAACAGATCTGAGCGAGGCAGACATGAAGGATTCCAAGCTTGGAGAGGCAGCAGGCAATCTTATGGAGCTTGAATGGGACGCTGCCTTCATAAATAGCCTTCCAGATGCAGCCTTCGCCGTGATTGAACCTGCATATCTACGCGGAGAAACCAGGGATAAGCGATGTAGACATCTGCCTCACCACGGACCTGACGTGAAAGACCCGGATGAAAACAGCAGCGTAGATCTGCCGCATCTGAGGAACGCCCTTGCCAGATGTGATCAGATTAAACCCGTAACCAGCAGCATCTCAGCCGAGGATCTACGTGAAAAGGCGCGTAGACATCTCGAACAGCACGCAAAGGCTCTTCTAAAGACATATCGGGAAGAGGAACAGAAAGAGAAGAAGTCCCCATGCGAGTCTGCGAAGGAATCGCTTCTTAAGCGGCTAAGGGAGATCGAGAAGCACATCTCCAGGCTGCTGCTTCTGGAAGGCCGTGTGAAAAGACTCGAAGGCCTCTACGAGAAGATCGCGGCTAAAAATCGGAAGGAAGAAAGCGAGGATGAACCCCCAGAGATCCTGACGAAAGAGAAGTTCTGGAAGAGATTCAGACAGCTACGCAGCGAAGGCCTAAGCAAAAGCGATGCATACCGACTGACAACCATAGAATTCCTCGAAGCCCTAGCGAAAAGAAAAAGACGAGGCTAAAGCGGAATCTCAGACTTCATGGTCCCCACTTCTCTTTTCGGACCCGCGCCGGCGAGGGCCTGCGCGGTTACCCAGCTCGGAGAGCCGAGATGGGAAATGTGGCCCCTAAAATCGTAGGTGAAAGATTCATGAGCAGGATAGGTGAGTTGAAGGAGAAGCTGAACGCGTTTTATCAGAGCGAGTATGCTGACATGACCGTGAAGGAGTTGCTGACGGGAACAAGCAATATCTCTCTTCCCACCCTTGTACAGGCCCGTGCGATGCTTGTTCTCCAGAGCTTCATCGACCTCCGTGAGATAGCTATGCGCATCCGAGTTTCCAGAGGAGCAGGGAAAACAGTGGAAGTACAAGTGATAACACGACCGGACTATGACAGCTGGACGGAGGGCTCCGCTCTCTCAGCAGGCGACCCGGCGCTTGAGAAGAGAACAGTTACGCTGGCTCCATTCGGTAAGGTGACGAAGATCAGCGACCTGCTCGCGAATACTTCTGCAATAAACTTTGTTGAGCAGATCGGGCAGGTTCACGGGGCATGTGTACGTCAGGGGATCCTCGACAAGATTGTTGATGGTATGGCAGGAGCCTCCTCGCCTAACAGCGTCTCAGTCGGCACCGCAGGGGACGCGACGGAGGCGAACTTCACCCTGTCAAACGTCGCCTCAGCTATAAGCGCAAATCTAACAGACGGCTTCACACCTGACTTCATAGTCACCGCGCCTGACAAGCTCTGGACAGCATTCACAACCGACTACGACATAAAACAGTTCTACGGCTCCCTTAATGACATAATCATCAGCGGCAACATCCCGAAGGTTCTCGGATTAGACTGGCTGATGGACCCGTACTTTGAACTCGCAATCAACGGCGGCTCATTCTGGAACGGCGCAGACGGAGAGAAATACGCGATTGTAGGCACGAAGGGGACAAGCGCGATCTGGGCTGCTCTGCAGGAGGAGCCCGTCGTCGAGGTTTACCGCGTCGGAACAGAGCTCAGCAACTACATCGTCACGCATATGGATGGCGGCGCATCTGAAGGCCCCGACAGCAGCATCTGCATAATCCAGCATGCAGCGTAAACATGCTGGGCGGTTTTCGCTTCGTGTTGCGCATTCCACTGGGAGCCCTTCAATGGCGATGATCTTCCCCGCCCCTTTTTGGCGGTTTTTAATGAAATGTCCCGAGGTCTTCCCAAAATGGCATATTACGGTAAGAATTTGGGAGGTGAATAATTATGCCGAAATATGAGATTCTCGACTCGCAGATAGAAAAAGCTATGAAGATTGTTTGGACGCCGCAAGATGCTGTAACCCTTGATGCTTCAGGCGGCTTAAATCCGAGTAATACAAGCGACATAATCGACGTTAGAGGAGCAAAGGCGCTGACTTTAACAGTGATTCATAACTTGACAGGATCGAACAGCACCGACCTAGACGTGATTGTATACTCGAGTCCCGATGGAACAACATTCGATACGGAGCCCTACGCAAGCATGAATATAGGTGCAAACAAGGTTAAGACGATCCCTATCACCGCGGGCATCAACTATCTCAAGGTTAAAGTGCAAAACAATGACACGAACAACGCGACGAAAGTGACTACGAAACTCGTTGTATCACGGTGATTCTCTTCTCCCCTTTTAGGAGGCGATCTCTATGCTGCTTCAGTTTAGGAGACCATTTAAAGCGCCTTACGAGCCTATACATGTAGCATTAGCCGACAATGATACATTCATCTTTAGATCTAAACATGCAACTCGACTGGTCTTGCCAGCAGATTGCTCAGCAACTAACTATTGGGAAAGAGATCTCGTTCCTTGGAATCAATCAAAAAGTATTGAGCAAGGCAATCAGTGGAGACCAACGGCTTGGTCGGGAGGCTACAGAATAGGAACAACTTATATTGTTAGTGGGTCTTCTGTGGTTTTTCATTCAGTAACGGACTATACTAAATCTAATTCCAGAATTTGTGGTAGATCAGGATATTACAACTGGACTCACGACAAAACCAATCATAAATATTCATTTGAGTTCTATCTTGACAACGACCGTGAGGAGTCAAATCCGAACCTAACAGATGGCCAATCAGATAGCAACGAGAAATGCCTATACGATGATGACGAATCATTCTGGGAGCCACATGAAAGTGCGACGGGAAGTTATGGCATTACGATAAGTGAAGAAGCCACAGAAAAAACGAAAGGAACATCGAGTCTAAAAATGGTTATCAGCACAGGGACCAGTGCAAATTGTGGAGTAAAACATGTTTATGACACGGATCGAGATTGGAGCGATCAAGAATTTATTTGCCTTTATCTTTATGGAGCAAACACAGGTCTAACTTTCCGCATCCTAATTTATGCTCCAGACAGTGCTAACTATTTCAAATATGATGGAATAATCGACAATTTCACAGGCTGGAAACGATTTGTAGTTCCTCTAAACAAATTTTCCGTATTAGGCGCTCCTTCATGGTCAACAGTTCGTATCATCTACTTGTTCTATCTTAATGTTAATCAATCCTTCACGTCTTACCTTGATCGCACCATTCTAGATGTTGGACAATGGGTTAAAGTGGAGAGCTATGTACCCGACGAGTTGAACATTAATGTTAATAATGTTAAATTGAGTGCTTGGACAGGAAGCGCATGGGCAGATTTCTTATATGGAGATGTTATTGAGGATCAGCTACAACGAGGAGATCCATCGTATCTTTATTTTTTGGATGGAACAAGAGGAGACGAAATATATCCAAATGGCCCAGCATGTATGTCTCTATATTTAATTGGAGAACGAGGACAAACTAAAAACGCCTTAACAGGATTATCGGGCTCCATCAATTATTCCTCTTATTATGGTTGCCTCAAGAGAATTGGATTTGCCATTAAGATGCCGCCGGATGATGGGCAAGACTCAAGCACATCTGGAATCAGTCAATGCAAATTAAAGCTTGAGGTTTATTATGATAAGGTTGACGTTGATTACTCACCTTATGAGCTGTATGGAGCTGCGACATACAAAT
This sequence comes from uncultured Candidatus Bathyarchaeia archaeon, assembly GCA_964502685.1. Classification (GTDB taxonomy): domain Archaea; phylum Thermoproteota; class Bathyarchaeia; order Bathyarchaeales; family DTEX01; genus B63. Next base: position 4,657 of record CAZCXS010000016.1, on the reverse strand, counting down.
TTGAAAATTCGACTGATCAATATTATGGGCTGCAAAACATCAATGATTCTTGGATAGCGTTTTTCGATCCAAACAGCAACGAAGTTGAGTTCCTAATATTCAGTCAGAGACCGCTCGGCTTGAAAGTCAGAGCAGACGAGAACGAGTTGATCGATCAGATAGAAGTCACACTTAAGAAAGGAACAATTGTCTATGCTGGGCAGACTTATCATGGCGATCCTACACGTGACACAGACGGTGACGGAGTTCCAGACTTTCTCGCGGAGTTTATTCCAAAATTGGTTATGAAGAGGGACTATAAAGGATGGCAGTAGAACAAACTAAACAAGTTAAGATTCCAGACCCGAAGCTTCAGTATGAGAAGACGCCTGCAAAAATCAAGAAGATAATTCAAGTCGTCGATGAGACTGGACAAACAGTAAATGTTGAACGATGGGTAGACTGGATCGAAACGTCAGGCGAAGAATCAAAGGTCATCAAATGGCACGAATGGAAGAAAAAACTCCTAAAAGCAGCGGATCACACGCTTGACGAATTAAAAATCGAAATCGAAAAGATGGGTGGCAGCCCAAAGAAGGACAGCAAGAAAGGCGTCTACGCGGGCATTATTGAACTCTACAAGCGACGCAAAGTAAGCGATGAAGAATACGCAGCGAAAACAACGGAGGATTTTGAGGCTGAAATTGAAGATTATGCTGTTAGGCAGGGAAGATGGAGTCTAGGATGCCCATACAATTGTGGAAGATCATGGACGTTCAAGCCAACGGATGATTTGACGGGTTTTGAACCTGAAGATCCAGCAGCTATGAAAGGCTTCGATGAAAAGGGGAACCCCACGAAGGGCTATTTGAGCTGGCAGCCGCAGCCGGACGGATCAGTCATTTTCACATGTGACAGATGCGGCGGAATTGTGGAGTTGATTAAGTAATGGCGGATTATATCTCTGCTTCGGAAGTTAAGCAATACTCGAATATTACGTATCAGGATTTAGGATTCACATCTAATACTGATTATGACGCTTTCCTAGGCACCCTTATCAATCAGATTGAAAGAGTAATCGATAATTATTGCAGGGTTCCCTCCGGCTTCTTTAAGGCAGGCGGCTTAAGCTTCACGGAGACTCACTACTGGAACGAGGATGGGGAGATCCACACGCGTTATTACCCGATCGTAACGCTTACTAAGGTTGAGCTCGATTACGCTGGGTATAATCAGGCTGCTGATTGGACGGAGATCCCGAGCAGGTACTACTACGCGAAGAACGAGTATGGAATCGTAAAGATCATTGGGAAGTCTCCGGGCCACGCCGAGAACAGCGTCCGCATCACTTATACGGCTGGTTACTCCGCGGTTCCAGACGATGTGAAGCTTGCAGCCTTGAATCTTGCAAACCGCGTCTTGAAGATGCTTCTCCAGCAGCGGTATTCGATCTCAGCCGTTCCGAGAGACCTGGATGTGCGCATAAACATAGTTATTGAGGAGGCATTCACGGACGAGATAAAGAGCCTGCTTGCGCCTTACAGGCGGGCTTTAAGCGCGAGAGGTTGATGAAGTATGACCTTAACGCTTAGTCAGCTTGAGAGCATCGTGATGCTGAATTGCCCAGCTGATGCTCCCTCAGGTAACATCGCCGTCGGCTATCCGTATGGAAATCTCAAGGTAATCATCAGTAATAATAGGCTTCGAACCGTTCCAAGCCGATTCCGAGAGATGCCTGAGTTTTCATTCTGGGTTAACACTCAACAAAAGAATGTTGAGTCTGATTTCACGAAGGATCATGCCGTCTGGGAGGAACGCGGATACACTGAGGGTATGGAATTTAGAGTAACAGCACTTCAGAGGGTCGCTGTTATGAGGGTTACTCCGAAAGACAACAGTTATGTCACGCTTAGTTTCCGCATATTTACTAATGGAAATGATACGAGCGTTTCAGTAGGGAACGATGGTTCATCGACAGAGGTTGAAGTGACAATAAGCGGAACGCAGGTCTGGTACCTAAAGGCTGATAAGGTTGCATATGGAGCAAGCATCGGCGACAGTTCATATGTAGATTCATGGCCTGGCGGAGCGAATGAGATTACATACAGCGGCACAGAAGAGAGATACGTTAATATCAGCTTCAATGTTGAGACGCAGATCAGATGGAGCCTCGCGCTTGATGGATACATGAACGATGTTAAGAGCTGGGTTGGAGACCCATCCATTTGGGAGACCTATGATGATGTTGTCGCCGCATGCAAGCAGGCTTGGCTTGATGAGCTTAACAGCCTGCCTCTCTCCCTAGACACGTTTGATGTCAACTTTTACCGGGTACTAACAGCCTGGCTCGGCATGATAATCGATGCGACACCCGTTCAGTTTAACGGCTACAAGAAGAATGGGTTTATCCCACAGGAGACGCCTTTCATCTTTATTCTCAGCAACACGAACGTTTATGCTCATGAGTTTCAGGGAAGCCTCTGGGACATCGGATACGGCAGCTTCTATCTGCTTGGGCTGCTGAAACCTGACAAAGCTGAGGAATTCGTTGAGGGCATGCTTGCACTGAATGAGTATTACGGGGTTCTCTCGGCATACAAGAACGTGATGGGGGGAGAGGCTGATCAGGGACGTGACAACGTATATGACGCTGACGGCTTCTTCCTCATAATCGCCGAGGCTCTATGTTTAAACTTGAATCTCGATTGGCAATCCGTATTTAATCTTGCAGACAGCCTCATGCAGGACTGGCGCGACAATTATCTCGGAGGCGTAACTGAGCAGGGATACTTCCCCTATGGCGCGGGTGGAACTCCAAACTCAAACACGATGGAGCTCATCTACTTCGAGTATTTACTCAGCTTCCTAGCCTCTAAAGTTGGAGACGCATCAAAAAGGGATTTTTACCGCGGCTTCGCACAGAACACGGATCTTCTCGGCTCGATGTATGACGCTTCGGCTAACAGGTTTAGGGTTCCGGGAAGCCCAAGCGATTGGGTTGAAACTGAAGCGTTATCCGACACTATGTTCTGGTATTACAGTTACTGCTCTCCGGAGCTAATTGAGCAAGTAGTCGACTTTGACGCTTATCTCTCAGACATCCAATATTTCCTTGATTACAACAATTTCTATAACGATTTCCAGGTCGCCGCGCCCTACCTCACATTCTTTCACAGCCGCCCAGACATCGCATGGAAAAACATCAATAGCCTAGTATTCCCAAGCCTCAACAGTCAGATGACAAATTACTACAGCATCTGGGAAGACTTCCAAGTTCCGAGAACAGGCGACCTGTACGAGAAAACCGGTGTAGGAGGCTACACCACTAATCACGCTCAATACATCCTGAACTATCTTGGGCTTTACTACATTCAGGGATACCCCTTCGTCTTCATAGGGGTCCCACAGGCCAGCTATGTAATCGGCAGTCTCCACGTGGTTGTTGAGGGCTCCGGAGAATATGTTGACACGGTCGAGTTTAACGGTTTCGCATGGAAAAGCCTGAAGCTACCAGTAAACATGAAGGGTCTTTCCGGGGTCTTAAGGGTTAAACTCTCAAGCAGCAGCACGGCGTGGCGGAAAAGCCGCTTCATCCTCCCAGACAACGGATACTACGCAATAACAAGTGTTATTGACAGGCCGCTTGTCCGGAAATTCAAGTTCACCGTTTCAAGCCCCCTTTCAGAAACCCACACGATAAGGCTCTACTTCGAGGATACCCCGCGGGCAGTCTCAGGCGTTGAGTCATGGAGCTATGACCCTGCGAATAAGACACTCAGCCTAACGGTTAAGACATTAAGCGAAACGACAGTCACGGTTGATTACGGCGAATCAGCATGTCCAGACTTGTTCTCCAGAATCCTAGACAAGTATGGTGCTTCAGCAAGCATAACGCGGAACCAGCCTGTCACGACTGATGATTACGGTAACCCCGTTGAAAACTGGATTTCAATCGGAACCGAAAACATTATCGTCCACGTCTTAAAGGCCAAGGAGAGAATTGAGCTGCCCGGAGTCTTCCAAGAGGCAGATGCAAAGGGCTTTCTTAAGCCTGACAGCTTAGCTGAGCCAGGTGACCGATTAGCTTTCGGAGAGAATGAGACATATCAGGTTCTCGCGATTGTTCCGCGGAGACTAGGCGGATGCCTTCATCATCTAGAGGCTGCGCTTAAACGCGTCGCGGAGGAACCGTCTTGACGGACATAATCGATGTGAAGCAGAGTATCCGGAACATTCTTCTTTCCGATACAAATGTCTCGGCTATTGTTGGGAGTCGCGTTTATATCAGCTGGTTTAGACGCGAGTTTAATCTTCCATGCGTCACGATACTTGACCCCTCCGAGAATGGAGAGCCCGCGGGTCTCGGCGGAGCGCAGGACATGTATAATGGCACGGTTCAAGTTGATGTTTGGAGCCGTGACCCGTTAAGCCGTGACGAGCTAGCTAAGGCCGTTAAAACAGCCCTGGGAAAGAAGGCGAATTTTGAGAGTATGCAGGCAGACGGCTTCGTTTTAGGCTCTCCGGCGATCCGAGTATTAGACGAGTTGGATGTTAAGCCTCCTCTGTATCGGAAGAGCCTGAGCTTCACGGTCCTCTACTGGACAGAAAGCTACGTGTAGAGGTGAAAGGGTTTGAGCGTGTATGTTGGAAAAGACGTTGAGATAACACTTCAGGCGCC
>CAZCXS010000015.1:0-9503 GCA_964502685.1 uncultured Candidatus Bathyarchaeia archaeon | reverse complement strand
GATGAATCAATAAAGCCTTATTTCCAGAAGCCGGATAGAGACGACATACCCCTTGACGACGCTAAATTTGCAAAATTGCTCGACGAGTTTTACGAGCTTAGAGGATGGGATAAAACTACCGGACGCCCAAAAAGAGAGAAACTTGAAGAAGTAGGCCTCAGAGATGTTGCCGACGAGTTGGAAAAGCTAGGTTTACTCGGATAGTTCTAAAATTTTTCTGTTTTTCAGCGGCATTTGCTAATCAATGACGCATGGAATAAGTGTTCGATAAGTAACGAAATATAGCGAATTCTATGCCTCGCAAGGCCAAGAAAAAATCTGGAGGAAACTATATATCAGCAAACGGGGACCCCAAAGAAGAAATCTAGTAAAAGCAAAGGGATGGGGATACGAATAAAGAGAAAATAAAGAATATTATCTATTTGAAGACTATCTTTGAATTTTGAGAAGATATATAAGGAAAAGAGGGAATTTTCAAAATCTTGAATCACATCCAGCAGAGGGAAAATCTAATGGAGATACTTAGAGGACTCATAATTAGCTATAGAAGGGGACCTAAGACGCAAAGGCCTAAGGAATGCCTCTTAAAGTTTCCTCACATTAAATCGTCCAGTGAAGCTTCTAGCCTTATAGGACGCAAAGTAGCATGGCCTGTTGGAGATAGGAAATGCATAGGTAAGATCATTGCTCTGCATGGGAGGAAGGGACTTGTGAGAGCGCGATTCAGAAAGGGAGTTCCAGGCAAAGCTCTTGGAAGCTCGGTTGAGATAATCGGATAGCCATCAGCCGAGTTATTGGTCAATGCGGTTTCAGCCTAGCTAACGAACATTTTTCTGAATACTTGGGGAGAAGATTATTTATATCTCTTTTAGAAGAGCGGTGGGATGAACACTGTCAGGATCTTCAGAGGCTCTATTACTTCTCGAACTCCATGTCTTACGCCTTTAGGTATATACGTAAATGAACCCTTCTTGATCACCTTTTCGCCTAAACCTTCGATGAACATTATTGCCTTGCCACTTAGGTAATATTCTATCTGATCAGATTTGGCATGCGCATGCACCTCTATGTTTCTTTCCTTTTCGAGTACGCCTACCTTAACACTTGCAACCGACGTGTCCTGCTTCGACATGAGAATTTTCGCGGGGAAAGGTCCTTCTTCAGTTAAATCCAGGTCTTCTTCATTTCTAACGAAAGGCTTCAAACTTTTCACCCTCTTTATAATGGCTTTATCTTGAATTAAGAATATGAATAAAAGGCTTTATCTATTTGGCTAAAACTCAAGAAGACTTCGATTTGCTTTAAATAAAAGTAAGCCATGTACAGTTATAAAAGAAAAATCATCCTTTTTGATGAATCTTGATAACTATTCGCCAGCACAGAAATTAAATTATTAAACCTTTTTCATGTGGTAAACAATCGTCCCTTGAATCACAACACTTTGTTTTTCAGTATCTTCCTTAGGTCGATCATTGCTAATCTTGATTTTAAAGGCTCCCTTCTTAAACATGAAATGTATAATTGATCGTCAAACCTTACTATTCCATCGATTTTCAAACCCAATCTCTCCGCTTCTTCTTTTAGCAGTTTCTTCGTTGCACCTGTAACTTTGTTAGCTATAACCCAGAACTTTTTATTCAGATCCGAAGCGATACCCTTCAGTAATAACGCAAGATCCAAGGATTCAACTGTAGGATCAACGATGGCTATTAATGCATCACATACTTCTTCGAGTTTTCTACCTACATGTTCAATTCCAGCGTCGGTATCAACCAGAACTATTTCATCCTCTTCAAGAAACAAATTATCCAGCAGAATCTTTGTGAGTATGTTGAATGGACAGGCGCAGCCCTCCCCATATTCTCTAACTTTACCTATAATGATTAGCCCTATCCCCTCATCTGATGTGGAAATATAATCTGAAGGTAACAGATCGAGTTTTATTCCTTCTTTCGCTTTTGTTAATGCCTTCGTTATGTCAGGCTCCATTCTTTCGAATTCTTCTTCATCTCTCTTTCCACCGACATATTCAACAAGAGGTTTAGGTGGAGATACACCTAAGAAGGTCGGTAATAAGACGTTAGATTCGTCAGAATCCACTATATAGACTTTGAGGTTTTCCGATAAAATCCTCGCCATTAGAACTGTGAGAGCTGTTTTGCCGACGCCTCCTTTACCGCAGACCATAACCTTCATAGACCATCTTGCGTTAGCATGTTTAAAAGAAAAAATAAACTTTACTATTAATTTCGATATTGAAAATAAAGACATAGCCGAATTTTTAGATGAAAAATAATTTGATAACATATGAAAACCCATAAAGATTTTATATCTCTAATTTAATCGTATGTTCCTGTCTTATTACCTTAATTTGTTGAGCTATGGAGTTTTATCCCCCGCCGGCAGAAGGAAGAATCGATATAACATCTCTATTCTTCACCTTAGTCTTAATGCCGTTAAGTAGAGCTCGGACAATAATCTTCATATGGTTGATCCTCGTACAACCTTGAATTGTGCAGAAAAATTCTCTTAAAGTAACCTATAAAAATAAAGGAGTGTTAATTTTAGGATAGCTTAGCCAGTTCTTCCATCTCTTTCGTAAGTCCAAGTTCCCAAAGAGTTAAAAAGGAGAATCTTCAATCTCAAGCAGGCGGGTAAACTTTCATCTCTCACTGGTAGAACTACGTTTTCGAAGCGTTAAGAATTATCCATAAGATCCATGCTGGCTCCTCACATAATATAATGGGGAGATACTATTTTTTCTCCATCAAGAATTTATGGATTCCTTGAGCCGCCTTTTTAGCCGCCCCCATGGCCGAGATTACTGTGGCGTTCCCCGTTACAATGTCTCCCGCAGCGAAGACCCCCTTCAGAGTCGTCTCATAGGTTTCCGGATTCACAACGATTGTACCATGTTCTGTAAGTTTCACTCTTCCGTCATCACGCACAGCTATGGGATTCGGCCTTTGACCTATTGCGACAATAACTGTTTCAGCATCCACTATAAACTCGGAGCCCTCTATAGGTACAGGCCTTCTCCTTCCCGTTTCATCCGGCTCTCCAAGTCTCATACGGATGCATTCAACTTTCTTTACCCATCCACGTTCATCTCCCAAAAATCTGACAGGAGCGGCTAAAAAGATGAATTTTATGCCTTCCTCTTTTGCGTTCTCGATCTCTTCCCTTCTCGCAGGCATTTCCTTCTCAGTTCGGCGGTATATAACCGTGACCTCGCCTCCTAAGCGGAGGGCTGATCTAGCAGCATCCATAGCCACGTTTCCACCTCCGATGACAGCGACTTTCCTACCGACTTTTATCGGCGTATCATACTCTGGAAACTTGTAAGCCTTCATTAGATTGACACGGATTAGGAACTCGTTAGCAGAATATATTCCACATAGGTTCTCCCCGGGGATGCCGAGAAAGCGGGGAAGTCCAGCTCCGGTTCCAAGGAAGACCGCGTCGAACCCCATCTTAAAGAGATCATCCAAGCTTATTGTTTTCCCAATTATCACATCTGTTCTGACCTTAACGCCAAGGCTTTCTACATACTTAACCTCGTTTATAACAATTTCTTTAGGCATCCTGAATTCAGGGATTCCATACATCAAGACGCCACCTGGAGCATGTAAGGCCTCGAATATCGTGACATTATGGCCTAGCTTTGCAAGCTCAGCCGCAGCTGTCAGCCCGGCTGGACCTGAGCCTACAACAGCGACTCTCTTTCCTGTTGGAGGTGCAATCTCAGGTTTACTGATTCCCTTTTTTCGTTCCCAATCAGCGGCGAACCTCTCGAGAGCTCCGATGTTTATAGGGGTTCCTTTAACGCCGAGAATGCATTTACCCATACATTGGTTCTCTTGGGGGCAGACTCTTCCGCAGATAGCTGGTAAGCTGTTCTTCTCTTTAATCTTCTTGATCGCTTCATCGAATTTTCCTTCCCTTATGAATCTTATGAATGCTGGGATGTCGATGTTGACAGGGCATCCTTCAACGCACTTTGGGACCTTACATTGTAGACAACGCGAAGCTTCGGCCCTCGCTTGTTCTTCAGTATATCCTAAAGCAACCTCTTTGAAGCATCGGATTCTTTCTTTAACATCCATTTTCGGCATTGGCTGCGGAGACGGCTTGGTCACCCTTTTTAAACCTCCTAATCTTATTCTCTAATGCGCAGAGAGCCCTCTTCTCCTCTTCCACATAAGCACGTAGTCTACTCATGAGCTCCTGAAAATCCACTTCATGGGCGTCAAACTCTGGGCCGTCTACACAAGCGAATTTAGTTTCTCCTCCTACAGTAACTCTACATGTGCCGCACATCCCCGTTCCATCGATCATGATTGGATTTAAGCTTACAACGGTCTTTATTCCGTATGGACGTGTGACCTCGGCTACAGCTCTCATCATCGGAGTAGGCCCAACTGCAAAGACATAATCGAATCTTCTTCCCTGCTCTAATAGATTTTTTAAGACATCGGATGTGAATCCCTTATACCCTTTAGAACCATCATCAGTAGATATATAAAGCTCATCGCTAAGTTCAGCTAATTCCTCCTCAAGGAGCAAAAGCTCGGCGGTTCTCGCTCCGAGAATCGATACGACTCTATTTCCAGCCTTCTTTAAGGCTAATACTTGCGGGTACATCAGAGCTGTTCCGACTCCTCCGCCTATAACTGCTACGTCTCCGTAGTTTCTTATCTCGGAGGGATTTCCAAGAGGGCCGAACACGTCATTAACGCAATCACCTATTTTGAGTCTACCCAGCTTCCTGGTTGAGACGCCTACCTCTTGGAATATTACGGTGATAGTACCTTCTTCAACGTTCCAATCGACCAATGTTAGAGGAAACCTTTCCCCATACTCGTCCACTCTGAGTATCACAAACTGGCCTACTTTGGCTTTCTTGGCTATTAGAGGTGCAGTTATAACCATGCGCTTGATTCCTGGTGCAAGTCTTTCCTTCTCCACTACTTTAAACCTACAGGCCATAGAACTTCCTCGCGTTCGAATAATAATGATTATGAGAAAGAGCCAAAATCTAATAAATTTTGCTAAAAATTCAAAATATATATCTATTAATATTTATACTAACCAATCAAAAAGATGTATATAAAGGAGAGGGGACATGGAGCAGAGAAAGATAATCTCTTTAGGAAGATCATCATTAGTCGTTTCTCTGCCGAAACATTGGATAGAAATGAATGAACTTAAACAGGGGGACATGGTCTCCATAGCCATTCAACGGGATCGTTCTCTCGTCATCTTTCCAGGAAGCGGAAGAAGAGAATCAAGGAAAATTACCCTTTATATAGATCCAGACGAAAAGGCAACCTCAATTGCCCGAAAAGTGATCGCGTGCTACTTGAATGGTTACTTCGGCATAAGGCTTGTCTCGAAGAAGATATTAACTGTTCCACAGCAGAGGGCTATCAGGGACATATCTAGGAAACTTTACATGAGGATCATGGAATCCAACGCTAAATACATATATATCCAAACTCTAATCGATGAGACGAAGGCGTCCATCGATACCGCAGTCCGCAGAATGCATGCAATTGCAGTTTCTATGTACCGAGATGCTTTGAATTCGCTTAGAAATCAAGATGTAGCTCTAGCAAAGGTTGTCTATTCTTTAGATAACGATGTTGATCACTTCTCCTTCTTCATTCTCCGTTTAATTCGAAGTGTTATTCTAAATCCTGAATTAACAAATTATCTTGGTCTAGAACCGATAGACTGTCCTGATTATCAAACTCTTGTACATAGAATCGAACAAGTCGCAGACCGTGCGGCAAACATTGCAAAGAGTATGATAATGCTGAAAGGAGCGAAGCAGAAAATACCTAATCAAATCCTGGAACTTATTTTGAAAACTGGATATGAAGTTTTTAACGCTTATGATAGAGCGGTTAGAGCCTTCTTCTCAAAAGATGTAGATGAAGCTAACAAAATAATAGAGTTGCAGCATGCCATTAAAAAACTGGATCAGGAGACAGCTTCAAAATTTTTCTTGCAAGAGACTAGGAATGTCACGCTATCTTGCTCTGTATGCTCTATACGGGACAATATAAGAGAAACAATGGAGCATGTAGTAGACATAGCCGACATTACTATTGACCGTTCTTACAGGGCAATCTAAAGGGGATAAAAGACCAAAGACAATATATTTTCATCTAAGTACATCTTATAGATCAATGGTTATCTATCCCTTTTTCCTTTGCGGCGGATAGGTCAAGGTGAACGCAAGATCTGTACGAACAGTCTTTTCCCGCAACAATTTTCTTGCCAATTGTAAAGCCGAGTTATAGTCGTAGACACCCTCACCATTTTTTCTTGCTTCTCTTAAGATTTCCATCTCCAATTTATGTTTCAGCTTTCCAATGGTGAGAGGGCCAACTCCGAAGATTCCAGGCGCGATTTCTCTCATATCATCCTCGAGCTCCATTCCTTCGATCCCCAATGGCGGAACGGCATTTATGTCCACCATAACCTTCATGAGCTTCAGTTCCTTCAGCATATTTGTCTCTATTATTCGAATCCCTGGAGCTGCGGCACAAAAGATGATGTCAGCCTTTTTCAGAACTTGTATCTTCTCCTCCCATCGAGGCGCGTATACCCCATGTACAGTTATTCCATGCTTCTTAAGGAGAGAGTTTGCTACATTTTCGATATATTCTGCCCCGTCTGATCGTTTTGGATTGGTGCTTACGATAATGACATTGCATCCAAGCCGTGCTAGAAGAACAGCAGCAGTCTTTCCCACAGGACCTGTTCCAAAGATAGCGCAGGTTTTATCGCCTAGATTTCCGAGCTTGTGAGCTGATAATGCATCCTCAATCTTCGCTACCATTGCCGCAGCTGTGGTGTAGGCTCCACCGGGATCAATTATTATGGGAGATATAAAAGGAGGAAACATTGTATTCTTAACTGTTTCTAAGACTTCTTCGGCTTTCTCCTTGTTTTTACCGCCAATGAAGAAACAGGTAGACTTTGCTCCCTTAGGTCCCCTCGAGAACATGGCGTCTTGAACAATCTTCTTAGCGTCCTCAGGAGTCACATTTTCATAAGGTACAACCGCGCTGAATCCAGCATCATAGGCCATGCAGATATCGAAAGGACTAGCCCTACGGTCGGTATCCAGGAAGAATAGCAGAGAGGGTGTGCCGCTCGAAGGTTTCCTAATTATGGGCTTTACTTGGATACGCATTGATTGAAGCAAACCATCCAATTCCCTGAAGTTCGACTTCTCAAGATGCGGTGAAACAACCTTTTTTGAAACTTTAACTACTTCAACCATGACACCTAGTGATTCCAGTAAATTCTTAACTCCCTCGACGTGCTCTGGACTACAAATGTGAAGACACGTAACTTCTTCCTTACCACTGACTTCCCGGGCTCTATCTAGGATTCCCATAACAATCCATCTTTCTCGAACAGGAAAGCATATCTCATTTAGATCTTCTTCGAACTCTAGCTGCAGAGACTGAGCATAAGCTACGAGGTAGTCCCTCTTTATACTGGATTCTTCACTTTCAACTTCTTGTTTAGACAGTTTCTCTAACGCTTCAAGCATCTCATCTCTTAATTGCCTCTTCTCGTCTAGGCTGGTTTCTAGATATATCCTAGCATGCTCGTCTATATCAACTGGGAAGAAAGGAACCTTATTCCTCTCAAAGATTTTTGCTAAAACGTTATTCTTATAAAATTCATTCGAAGAACGCATACCAAGCTCTTCAGTCGCAAAATCTGGCTTAATCTTCTTAATCATTCTTTCTATGAATGTGCAGAAAGCTATTGAAGGCTTAAATATGAAACGAAGCTTCTGGGGAGGCATTGTGGAGTTAGGCTCAACAAGCCAGAACGGCTCGTTATATTCTTTCTCAACAATTAAGACATTAAGTTTCTTATCCTTTAGTGGCGTGATTTCGAGTACCTTCAACTTTCATCCCTTGCCTATATGAAGAAACAATTTAAAATATATGTTTTTTCGAAATATCTTATATACGAACTAATATAGTATATATTCCATTTTGAAAAACTAGCGATGAACATGTTACATATCGGCAACAATTCTAGCCAAGATAACAGCTCTTACCTTTTTTCTAACTAGTCACTACTATGACTAGCAAACGCTCTTTCGCATAATTATCCGGCATCTGTAACACTTTTCTCCAGTTCCGTTTCAAGCCTTCTTTGATTGTTTCTGGAAGTTGTTGACGGCGTATAACGATCAAAAATTGAAGCTCAAGTCCACTATCGACTACAGAGAACAGCCAACTGGGATGTTTAGGCTCTTTTATGATTAAGAATACCTTTCTCAGGATTCATGTATGAATATGCATTCCTTCATTTCTTCGTTTAGCTAAGAACTCAAAAAGGAAAGGATTAAATTTAGGGGCTGTTTTTTATCCCTATAAAACTGATTTGAAGGTGAGCTGATGGCAGTCAAGGCTTATGTGTTGATGAAAGTGAGTTCTGGTAGCGAAAGAGAGATATGTAAAAGAATAGTGGAATTTGAGGAAGTTCTGGATGCAAGCATTGTTTATGGAGAATTTGACATAATTGCAAAGGTGAAGGTCGATGAGCTTGAGACTCTAGAAGATTTCTTATCTGAAAATCTCAGAAGCATGCCAAGTATAATGCTAACGTCTACAATGATAGTCGCACGAGAATACAAAGGAAAAGCGAAAAGAAACGCCCTGAAAGTTGAGAATCTATAAAAACTGGAAAGGTCTAAAAAAGAGGAATAATCCCTTCCACCGGGGATTTCCTATTCATATTTTTAAAAAGGCAAAAATCTCTTAAACGAGCTGAAGTAAAATTATTTGCTTAACAGTTTGTTTAAGCGTGGAGATTTTGAGTGGTAAAAAAGGCCGATAATCATCTAGAGGAAATAATTAAGAAGCTTGACTCAATCCTTCAAAGGCTGGAGATCTTAGAGAAGATCATCCTGGAGAAGCCAGAATATGCAGATTTTGCATCTTCCTTGAAGCTTTTTAGCATTGGAGTGAAAGCTTATGGTGAGCCTTTAAAGATTTTGTCTAGGCTGAAATCAGCAGAACGTTATCTGAAACATTCCAGAATCAAAAGGGACGAAATCTCGCGGTGTATAATTCAGGCATTAGCCCTAAGAGGCCCGCTTAACATATCTGCGATAACCCGTGAAGTTAGATCTATGAGGGGGAAGGCGTCGAGAAGAATCATTAGAGATAAGCTGCAGATCTTGAGAGATGAAGGCATAGTACGTCTGACTGAAGGCTTTGGAAAGAGATATGAACTGATTGAATGAGTGAACAGTGAATGGCCACTTTTACCCATAATCGTTAACATTTGTGACCATACCATAATTTTAGCAGATAAAGATTGAAAGAGGTGAGAGAATGATGGGAGAGAAAAGTGATGTAGAAGAACTAGAAGAGGTACTAAAGATCATTTCAGAACAGATTCCAGCTATGCTAAGAGGGATCATTGGATCAATATTTTCAGCCGAGGCGGGTAGAAAC
>CAZCXS010000014.1:0-9825 GCA_964502685.1 uncultured Candidatus Bathyarchaeia archaeon | reverse complement strand
CCTCATACGACGCGTTTATAAACGGTTCTCCTCCTCCGATCGTGCGGCTCTCAGAAGAAAGAATTCTGGAGAGGCTGAAGCTCGATTAAAAAATAATCAAAATCAGCTCGGACTTGATATTTCTGCGAGCTATTGGGAAAAATATTAGGCTAGTAGGGAAGTATCCATTGTGCCTTTGAGATTAGGGAGAGAGCCGCTGAGACTGTTCCCATGATGCTGTAGCCTGCGCCTAATCCTGAGGCAAGCGAATAGCGCTGTGTTGCCCATGTGGGGCCGAGCTTCTTCCCAATGACGTATTTCCCTAGGAGTGATCCGAGGATTATTACCGGTATGGCGTCGTACATGAATGCTCCGGTCGGCATTCCGAAGCCGTACCCGCCTGGAAGGCTGATGCCAACTATTATGGCATAGAAGAGTGCGGTTTGTTTCTTCCACGCGAGCAATGCATAGATTATAGCTCCTATCGCTATTGAGGGCAGTATGAAATCCGACCTTAAGACGACTCCCTTCTCGAACCATTTGATGAATAGGCACTGCCAATACGCCTGGTTTGTCCAGCTGATCATCGAGTAGGGATAGGACCCGGATGGTATTGGCGAGAAGCTCCAGAGCAGCGTGGTGAAAACGATACCTGAGATTAAACCTAGAACCCATGAGAGCAGCCACGCTCCAACATATTCTGTTAAGCGTATCCTGCACATTCTCGCCATCTTGAAGTTGCCGACCCATCCTGCTCCTCCCGTATTCATCAGCTGTAAGGGGGAGAACCAGATATTCAGGTTTGATCTGGCTCCGAGGAAAGTCGCGACGCCTTGCTTGAAGTAGGGTATAACGAAGCCGCTGCTCGTTACTCCAGCCATACCTGAAGCTACAAGCGTCGCCGCGAAGGACCAGCCGATAGTGAGTATAGCGTTCCAGTACCAAGGAAATTCCGGAGTGATCCATGATGTCAAAGCAACCATCGCTGAGGAGGAGAGGAGATACATGACGACCAGCCATTTCAACGAGATTAAACCTTGCCTCTTCTCCTCTTCATCTAGTTCTGAGAGGGACCTCAAGCCTCTTATGAAGGTGTTCTTCAGGAAGAAGAGCGGCATTATAGCCCCTACAAGTGCAAGACCGAACTGGACGCTTGTCCAGCATCTGATCTGCGACCACCAGATGCAGTACTGCTCGGTTGCACCCGGCATCCATGCGCCCATCTCGAGCCCTCCGCTTGGCCATATTCCGTAACGGACGAGAAGATGATTTCCAACGAAGTATATGAGATAGGCGGGTATGGCGAAGGCGAAGACGATTTTTGGATCTAAGAGCAGACCGACTATGAATGAGAATATGTCAGGGTATATTCCAAATGATGCTCCGGGCAGGAATTGCTCTATAGCTACGTTAAGGGAGATGACCTGCGTTCCAGGCTGGAGGGTTCCTCCGGTAAGCGACTGAATGAAAGGTATTGTGAGGCCGTATAAGGCGCCTACGGCAGCCGCGATCGAGAAAGTTTTGTAGCCGGGACCGTGCTCCGCAACTGAGATTACGCCTATAGCAGCGGCGGATTGAAGTGGGAAGTCAAGCCTCTGAGCCACTACGAAGATCTGATAGCATATAAAGCCTAGAGAGATGCTCATTATCCAGCTTAATAAAATCGCCGCTAACATGATTCCGAAGGGGATAATCCAGTCCGGATGGAATAGGGTTCTTTCATAACCCAGCATTATCGGCGAGTCTCTCGGAGGAACAAACCACCATGGAAGATCCTTTACGTATCCGAAGCTGTAGATAACGGGGCTATTGGCAAAGTAGACTCTCCAGACAAGTCCGAACATCCCTCCCCATGTTCCGGGGAGTATGAACATGGCTGCCGCCCATATCGCGACAATTGAGAAGTTCTGTAGAATAAGGGTTTCCTGTCTTGTGAGGGGGTGACCGAAGATTCTTGCGAGCTCAGCCCACAGGATGACGATGAGCCATGATGAGACTAAGCCTACGCTTCCTCCGATTGTAAGTTGAGAATAGAAGATGGCTGGCGCTATGATGATTGCGCCCGTGACTAGGGCTAGGATACTTCTCCATGTGAGGCATGACCTGTATTCTTCAACTGTTTCTTCTTCAGCTTTACTCATCATCTATCTCCTCTTTTATCAGATTCAATTAATCTTTTGACGGCTTATTACTCTCCAACTCCGTGAATACGAATTTATTACCCTCTTCGATGTAACGTTCCTTTTCTTCGACAGAGAGGGTCTTCCATATAAGTATCTGTTGTCTTAACTCATCTAGCACCATGGTATTAGCTGACAGCCAAGCGTAACGGTATCCTTCCTCCCTTCTTACGTATAGACTGACAATGTATCTGCGTTCGCTAGGCAGATATTCAGCTATCACCTTGATTGTTTGGACTAATCCGGCATCCCATGGTGCCAGTTGAACAAGGGCGGTAATAGCTTTTATACGTGTTTCTGCACCGATCTTTTCGCGGGTGAAGGAGATATTCCTCGTCATGAAGAGGCCGGTTCTCTCCGTCTGGTGAATCTCAAAGTATTCTTTCATGAATGCTATTAGCCCGTTAACTTCCTCCTCGGTATCTACAACGAAGGGCATCGGTATAAACCATTCATCCCCTCTAGGCTTTGTTGGAGGCTTCCAGCCTCTCTCGACTGATGGGGTGACTATCGATGTAGCCTTTCTTATCGGGTAGGAGGCTGAAATGATCGTTGTAAGCATCGTGATGCCTATGGATATGAGAACGTATGCGGAGACGTAGCTTGGATAGAAACCTTCAGGTCTTATGTTGAGAAAATCTATCACCCAGACGCCGACTATTCCGAATAGGTATCCAAACGTTGCGCTTACTATGGCTACTAGGGTCACCTCAGCAAGGAACATGCTTCCCACGTGAAGCGGTGAAAGACCTACAACGCTGTAGATGTATACGTCTCTTATTCTTTCATGGAGAGCTCCAAGCATCATGTTAAGAATCGTGAAGCCTCCTATGATCAGCGGGATGAGGAGGGTTTCGAAGCCTGCGAAGGAGAATGCGGGTATCGCATAGTAGGAGGCTATGGATCCCTTCATTCCAGCTATGATGAGCAGCGTGAGCTGGATGGATAATTCCCTAGCCATCGAGGTGATCAGTTTAAGAGTAGGATTCTTCGGAACTATGGCGATGTTTACAATGTATCCTCCTAAATCAAGAGCTAACTTGCTTGGGATTATTATGACATTTGAGGATTGCAGATGTATCGGCACCTCTTGTGTTCCCTGGCTGAGATCCCAAGGCGTCAACTGTTCCCCATCTAAATCTTGAATCTGCATAAGCAGGGTATCATCAATGATCCCGACTATTCTTAATGGTACTCCCCATACATTCACAACATCGCCGACTTTCTTCTGAAGCCTTTCACTCATAGACTTAGGAATAATACATGACCTATATTCGCCGGGCACAAACCAGCGTCCAGAGGTTAAGAATTGCCCCAGGCCTGTGACGTTCTCTTCTTCCGCCTCTAGGCCTAGGAACCCTTGAACTATAACTGTCGGCGCGATCCAGAGTTCCTGTTGCGGCGGGTAGAGCCACACCCTCGCGGCGACCGTCGCCTTTCCTTTATAGGATGATTTTAGATAGCTGTATGCTAATTCAGGCAGGGGGTATTGTTGGCCTCCCCCTCCTCCTCCCGGATGCTTAAGCAGCAGGCCGTTATATAGCGTTTGACCTTCAGAGTATTTCACCTTCACGGCGGTTACTAGTGCCAATGATGTGAAGGAGACGAGCGAGAAAGCTATGATGGTTATTGATATCAAAGTCAAAGAGGTTCTGAACTTCCTCTTTCTCAGATTCTGTATCCCTGTGGAGAAGGATAATATCGCGGCGCTGGAACGGCTTATCTCAGCGAAGTGCATGCCTAGTGTTATCTTCCTAACCTCTCCGAGGAATAGCATTAGTCTTCCGAAGAGTATACCTAGGACTGGGATTGATATAGCTATTAGCGTAAAGCCTATTATGACGACGAATATGTTGAATGCCAGGTGGAATCCTGGGTGTATGAACCCGACGACTAAGGAGCATAAGGAGAAGATTATGAACACGGCGATCATTCTTTTTCTTCCCGACGTGTTGAACACAAGTCTTTCGATTAGGAAGGAGAATGGCAGCATAAGTAGGAAGAAGAACACGCTGCTGTTCATTATATCGAAGTAGAATCCCATTGTTGATGTGTATGCCTCTATCAATTGAGCCCATGCCGCATATATCTTGTTATACGCATGATCGATGTTTTTCTTTCTTAATTCTTCCAGAGCTTTCATGTAGCTGTTCTCGGAGAGCTCGAAGTAAGCATCTGCCCGAGGACTATAAGCATGGAACCGATGTGCCTTGTCAAGCCTATACTTTATGAGATAGTACAGGTTCTCTGATATGTGGAAGGGAGCATTGTAAATATAGAGGTTCTCCCCAGGGTTCTTTATATTGTATCCGTATCCCTGTGGATTATCCTCAGTTATGTTTGCCAGCACCGCTATTGGTGTTCCTTTTAGTCTTAGCAGTATCTCGACGGGAGTATCAGTCGGGATGAATATTATAGTGTCCCATCTGTCCACTAATACGGGGCCGACTGAGAGCGGAGCTACTAATGGCGTATGAGTTCGGATGTTTAGAACCTGCAGAGAAAAGCCGGCTGTTACTATCCCTCCGCCTGCTGCACCGGCGAGGGTTCCTCCAGTTGCAGCTTGAGCGGCCGTAACAGTTACTCCAGTTATAGCCGCGCCTGCTATTAACTCCTCTAGGCTTCGAGGATCAAATATTCCATGCAGCGAGATTGAGCCCGCTTCAAAGACCCTAACCCAAACCTGCATGTCTGGCCGATACACAACGGCTGTGAAGAGGTATGGGCGAGGAGGCCCGTAGCCTCCATATTCGTTAACCATCCGAACGTTACTTGTATTGTAGTCTATTACGTATCCGTCGCATGAGTACATGAGCTGTATCATGGGCTGATCCACAGCGGGCGGCGCTGATGGACGAACACCCCTATAGACCGCTTTGCCTTGATCGTCAGTAAGTAACACGATGTTTGGAGACTGAACAAGATTCGTCATCGTTGTTGATAGGTACACAAGTGCATGCGGTACAGGCTCGTACCAACCTTTCGTCACGTTATACTTTATAACATGGATGGTGAGGGTGGAGAAACCGTAACCAGGCGCAAAACGCGTGGGAGATAGGGGAATCCCAGGTGATAGCAGATCTTCCATCATAAAACCGCGTAGGACACAGGATGTGTATTCAACCTGAGGGACGAGATTCTCGAAGTTTAGCAGCTCAAAAACATCGTGAGGTGTAAAGACCTGCGCCATCAGGCAGTTCGTGGTTCTGAATAGAACATTGAGCCCTCCAGCTAATCCGAAGGTCTCCGCTTCGAAAAATAGTGGGAAGCCGGGGGGTTCTAATACTCCTCCAAGCACCATGCTTCCCGGTTCTACCGAGGAAGACGCGTAGAAGCTATCGTAGACCTTAAACTGCCTCTTGATTCCTCTTAGGTATCCTTCTCCTGTTGAGGGGTCATAATAAGCGAAGTACTTCTGGAATATCGTTGTGCTTAGCCACCTAAACTTCATTTCAAAGCCCGGCATTGCACGGTGGAGTCTGTAGAAGTTGCCCCAATATGAGACTACTATGTTGTCTGATTCCGTCGAGAAGGCTATTTGGAACATGATCTTGTATTTGGTGCCAACCTCGTTGAAATGCTTCCAAACGAATTCCCTTCCACCAGCTAATGCAAAGCTGTGACCGGAGAAAGCCACGAATAAGACCGGTCTTCTACCCGGATGCTCCGCTGTGTATTTTGCCAACTCAAGCATTGAGGCTACTCCTAGTGCTTCGGTTGCTCCGGGAGCTAGGGAGGGAACTATTGAGTATGAATCATAATAGGCCGAGATTATCATGGCGTCGTTATTGAGGGTCTCATCGGTTCCCGGGACAAGCCCAACCACATTTACTGCTTCTACATTCTCCCACCTCATGAATGATTTGATATTCACTTTTACGTCCTTTCCGCTGAGAATTAGATCCCTCAGATATAGAGCGTCTTTCGCTGAAACCCAGAGCCTCGGCATGTTAACGGGTATCTGCATCTGTTTCATCATTGCGTCTGTACGCATCGTGGGGGACGCAGGCTCAATGAATATTATGGCTTTAGCCCCCAACATTAAAGCGTTACGCCAATACCAGCGTGTGTCAAATCGCATCAGGACTATGTTGCCTTCGACATCCTTACCATGGAAATCTGACAGCTTCCCTGAATCGCCCCATATGAGGCTTCCATTTATCCCATTTGGAGGGGTGCATGAGGGGTTCACATGGTTCGGAAGTAACGGATATGCGACTATTTCTTTGTATTCCGGCTCAAGTATTGTTATCTTTGCCCCGTAATCTATGGGAACCGTAACGTTGAATTTTTCGAAATGAACATCTTTTAAGCCGTACTCTTTAAACTTATCATAGATGTATTTTGCGGCCATCTCGCTGCCTGGATAACCCGGAATCCTAGAGCCCAGGCTTGAGAGATATTTCACATGAGACTTGATTCGATTAATATCTATGCTATCAACTACGTTTCGGAAGTTTACTTCCGAAGTTGAAACACTCCCCCCAGTTAAACTCATAACTGAGTTTTGTTTGGGGATGAATGAAAGGATAATCAAGAGTGAAACTAAGAAGATGACCAATTTTACGTTTGCCGATTTACTCCCTCGAGCTGACATCTTCATGGCGTATTCACTCTATGAATTCAGAGGTATATTAATATTTCTTATAAAATTTTCTTATCGATCTTCACGCATACGCTTATGATCGCTGCCTCTTTTTCCACTCTTCCTCTAACTTTCTTTTCTCCAGCAGATACCTCTGATATGATATCTCTCCTACTTGGTATCTTTCTTTTAAATCTCTCAACTTCTCCGTTAGAGTCTCTTCGGGAGATTCTCTAGGCATCCTCGGCATTTCGAGTTCACGCCTGATCTCCTCCTTCATTCTATTGTAAACAGCATGAGGGATCTCCCCTGCACTGTAGCGGGCTTCAATCATCTCGAGTTCTCTCCGTAGACGAGTCTCCCTTTCCTCGATTGGGAGACGGGTCATTCTTCTTCGCTGCAGGAAGAAATAGAACAAACCAGCGGCTAGGGAAGCTATAACTACAAGGATAGGTGAGTATCTCAGCAAGTATTTAGCGAGGGACGGGAGGATGAACTGGATGGTCTTGGACTCTATTGCAACTTTAACTCTCATGGAGATAGGGTTGGGGCAAGATATTGAGATGTCGTTGGTCTTTCCTTTAAGCATTAATGTTAAGTAACCCTGCTTAAACTCTGTTTCTGCTTTGGATCCGTTCAAAAGAACAGTTGTTGGATGAAGCCCGGTGTATATGCTCAGCGTTGTCAGGTTGTGAGCTTTAACCCTCGCTTTGAGCATACGTGTTTCGATCGCGGATTCTAAGGAGACTCTCGCATCGGAACGGAATAGCGTTAGATTGTGAACTCGTAGGCTCGAGGCGTTTAGAGCTCCGAATCTTAGGATGTATCCCCCTTGCTCTTCTAAGAAAGCCAAATTTGCCTCTGCTTCTAGGCCTTGAACTTTCACTACGTCTCTCCCTGTGTACGGCATTAAGTAAATTGATGTTCTGTTTCTCAATTCAACCTTCACTGCGAGCCCGGACTCCGACAGGAGTGAGGATATCCTAGCGTGGGGCTTAGAACCCACGTAGGGCACAACAAGAGCTATAAATGTTACATTCTTACCTTGAGATTTAAGCGAGACATAGGGGATTGCACCGAAGTCTGAACACGGTCCAGATCCAAACTCGACATCAAGCAGCTCAGGGTTCGAAAATATCAATGAAAGGCCGACGCCCTCCGGGGTCCTCCAGCTTACTTCAGGAGCTTTCACGGGGAACTCGGTATATCCTCTTACGTGCCAAAGCCATGCATACAGGTGTTCCCTGTTGGACCTAAGCTCGTCCACAAAGATGTAGCAGCCAAGCAGCTTATCGAAGATTATGGTTCTCGAATGTATAACTCCCTCGTAGGTTTCAGCGGAGGCTGAAACGAGGCTGATGTTGGATGAATCCTCAAAATAATTGAGATAGCCGTCGCATCGTCTTTGAGACCCAAGCCCAACCATCACCGTGTTATGAGATATTGTCTGTATGTCCCAGACTTTGTGCCTCGGGTCTCCGTAATGCATTGTCCCAGCGTCGAGGACTAATGGTGAGCCGTACGCCCATATCTCCACGCTGTGCTTGTCGTAATGCTGGTGACCTATGCCGAACGGGCCATACTTGTATATGAGGTAGTGGGCGTTCAAGTTCCAGCTTGTTCTGAAAACTGCGAATCCGGAGGAGGGCAGTAGAACAGTCGTTTCTCTTGGTTCAACAGGTTTAACGGTCTCGTCGGCCCATATCAAAGCATATTCGAAACCGCCAGGCATGTATCCTCCCAGTCCTATCTCCTCAGCTCTTCTTACCCAGTCAAATGCCTTCCGCGCGGCGAACTTTAGAATGCCGTCACGATATCTCGCGGCGCCGAGCTCGAATATCCCGATGTTCCAGACGCTCCTCCTCGAGTCATGTATTGCGGGCATGATGCCTCCGGGAGTCATGATGTAAAGCAGCCACCTGAACATGTCTTGTATGGTTTTCTGGCCGAAACTGATCGAATAGTAGTCTATACCTTCAAATCTCCTCATGACCTCCGCGAAGATTCCTACCATATAACAGCAGAGTTGAACATAATTAGGGGCGAGTTCAAGTTCGCCTCCGTCATCCGCAAAGTCAATCAGCATCAGCTCTTCCATTCTCTTCTTTCCCGCATTGAGCCACTCTTCAGACTGGGCGAACTCGGGGAAGTATAGGGCTATCTGAACCAGCCCTGTGGCTTCGCACATAGCCCAGTTGCCGCGATGCCTGAGCATCGCGTCTCTTAATTGAAAGCCTATTTGTTTAAAGAATCTCTTTGCTCGTGAGATGTCCTCTTCAGTGAGTACGTTTGAAGGCTGGATGGAGTCATATGCGAGGAGAAAGGTGTGCGTTGCGTAGCCTATGTGAATCGTTTCAGGATCGATTCTGCCATACATCTCTTGAACTTTAAATATTGTCCTCAGTAGGTCAGCTGCCTTTCGCGCGTACTTCTCCTCCCCGGAGATTGCGTATCCAACTGCTAATGTTACTGCCCAGCTTCTATACTTGGAGAGAATGGGGTTCCAGAGATGAGGGGTGAAGACGCTAATCTCCTCGCTGAGTATAGAGTCGCATCTATCTTTTACATGCTCCCAAAGATTCTTTAGATAGTCAGAGCTATTTATTTCACGTCGAATTCTCTCTAAGTCTTCAGAGTCAAATAGAAGTCTGGGCGCTTTATCTTGGGCCGATGGAATTATCTTTTCATCTTCAATCGCAGATGCGTACCAATGGGCGGGATAAGACATAAATAAAAGAAGGATTAACGATGCGACTATCGCGTTTCGTCTCATTTCGTTGTTTACCTATGTCTGCGTAAGAAGTAGACCACGATTATTATGATGATTATTGCTACTGCTGCTCCCACGCCGGCTATGAGCGTCATGTCCATTCCGCCTCCACCTACCTGTGGATGAGTTGCGGGAATCTCAGGCGCGGAGACGAGGTATTGAGCCCAGCTGTCCATTCCGTTTCCTAGGCCCACAACTTGTATAAGCACCGTCTTGTCGGATGTAACCTTGTGGTAGCCTGAGCTGATTTTTATGAACTCGTCCGCTTTTAGTGATTGCTCTTTGTCGTCTATTTTGACCTTAACATCCTC
>CAZCXS010000013.1:0-10079 GCA_964502685.1 uncultured Candidatus Bathyarchaeia archaeon | reverse complement strand
CTATCCCACCGACCATATTGAAGAGAGTAGTCTTCCCAGAACCCGAAGGACCCATTATCGAAAGGTACTCGCCGCGTCTAACTTTCAGATTAACCCCGTCTAGAGCCTTAACTATTATGGGGCCCATTCGGTAATACTTGGCCAGATCCTCAGTTTCAACCACATACTCGAAGCTAATGGCCCATTCCTCCTATCTAGTTGACTCTAATATCGGAAACTGACTTATAAAAGTAATCGTAACGCCATCTCCACCCAGGAGGGCAATCAGGAAATACAATAATTCTCCCTTTCGAGAAGCACAGAGATCACATAGGTGACTGCCTACTTCTTCGATAGGGGAAAGACTGCCAGTTTTGCTTCAGAAATTCTTTAATATGCTTCAGATGAAGTTTAAATGTCTCTAATTCACGAAAAGGTGTGAATAAGTTTGAAGAGAGTAAAGGTAGGAGTTATAGGAGTCGGTGGCATATTCCGTGCCGCTCATCTCCCAGCATATCCAGACGTAAAGGAGGCCGAGCTTGTCTCTCTCTGCGACATCTCCGAGGATGCTTTAAGAGAAGCACAGAGAATAACTAGAAAAGTTTACCTTGATAAAGCCAGAAAAGCTGAGGAGGGAGGAGATGAAGATCTTTCTGAGAGACTGAAGGAAGACGTTGAATCTCTGAGGACATATAATGATGCTGATGAGATGCTTTCCAAAGAAGACCTCGACCTCGTCGATATCTGTACTCCCACCAAGTTTCATAGCCCAATAGCCATCAAAGCCTTAGAGCACGGCGTTAACGTTATGACTGAGAAGCCGATGGCGAGGACATACCTGGAATGCCTTGAAGTCGTAGAAGCCGTAAAAGACAGCGGGAAGCTCTATCAGCACAACGAGAATTGGCTCTATAGCCCACTTTGGTACACCATGAAAAAAATCATCGAGAGCGGAGTCATAGGGGAGCTTCAACTAACATTTCTCGCCACGGCTCATGGAGGGCCGGAATGGGCAACATGGTTCTGGGATCCGGAAATCGCTGGCGGTGGAGCTCTTCTCGATAACGGCGTCCACGCTATAACTTGCTCCTGGTTCTTAAGCGGATTCGACAGGAAACCCACCGTTGTTAAGGCCGCTGAGCCATATGGCATCTGCATCAGGATGAAGACACGCATCTTGCAGGGGAGGTTTAAACCTTTCGAGGTTGAGGACGATGCACATGTGATAATCCGATTTGAGGGCGAGGATGGATCATGGTCAACAGCCCACGTGGAGGGATCATGGTCCTACAGGGATTCACTGGATACCTGTGCAATTGGAACGAACGGCATGATCAAGCCTCTTCAAAAAGAGGGAGAAACCTCGCTTGAAATATCCGATGCAACTGGAGGGAAGAGAGAAATTAGCCTAGGTAAGGTGACGTGGACTCAAAGCTTTCAAGGCGAGATAAGAAACATGTGTAACTGCGTGTTGAATGGTACGAGGCCCCTCTGCGACGAGTATATAGGAGCTGAAACCACGGCGATTGTGCAGTCCGCCTACTTGTCTCAAAAGAAGGGAAGGAAACCGGTTACGCTTGATGAGTTCAAGAAGTATGCCCAGAAGATCAAAGAGAAAGAGGGAAAAAACGCTTCTGACGTGCTCCTCAAGGAACTCCTGAAGGGCATAAAAAGGATGTAACACTTACCTCCCAGGAAACCATCTTTTTCATATCCGCTCGGCTTTTTTAATCCTAGTATTTAAGATACTTCGTGAGCTTCTCCTGGTAAAGAGCTTCCTTTAGAAGGACGCTCATCCTTATCCACTCATCAATCCTGATCGCGAATCTCTTGCCTATGTGATTTATAGCCTCATCCAGATTATCAAACTTAAGAGGCCGCCTCCGCAACGCTTCTCTTACGCTTTCCCTGTTGATCCAGACACCCAGTGGGGTTATGAAGCTCGGATGGATTTCTCTCATCGCTATGACGCCGGCTTGTCTCCCCTCCTTCGCTAGAAACTCCGCGACGGCGAGCCTCACCGCATAATAGCATCCGCCTATGGATGCGTAGGTTGTTCTCCCCTTGTATCCCTCCCAGTCGCCTCCCATGGCGATTTCGCGGCTATTCGGGTTCCAGACCGTTCCCGGATACCACGCTTCGATCCATTCATACTTCCATGAGGATGGGGTTAAAAGAACCACGAATCGGTTCCCCATATAGCTGAATTCATAGACACGATATTCATTGATCTCTTTTCTGCCTTTGATCTTCTTCTCAATCAGATTTTTAGATACGATCGAATCGACTGCTGTTATGCTCCATCTTGTCGGAACCATCCGCCTCTGATCCTTCAGACCGAACGCCCCAACGCTGAACGCCCTTTGAAGCCTTGAAATAGGCACTCCATTTAGGTAAAGATCCAGAATGGCCTCCTCAGCCCTTAAGTCACCGTCACTATAGGCTTTCTCGATCTTGAAGTCAGTCTTGAAGCTCCCGATCTCCATATTCTCCAATACAGCTGAGGGGCCCATCGGCTGAAGCGTGCCGTCCAATAGGAGTCTCCCCGAAGGCTTTTTACGGAACGTCACCTCGGTGTCAACTGGGTTTCTGGATAAAGCAACCTCCAAAGTCTTGCTTAGGAAACGTTCATTCTTCCAAGGCTTCTTCACGTTAACCCTGAATTTCCCTCGGATGAGGCTGGTTCTAAACTCTATTATCTCATCAGCTGTCCTACCCAGCCACTGTTCCGGAAAATCAAACAGTGAAGTGTCGCCTATAACTGGTGGAACTAAAGGTCCGGCATAAACATAGGGGTATCCGATGCGGCCGACGAAGATCCCGGGTGGAGATGACCCAACCATCTGATTTGAGGTCACAGCGTTTTTGGTCTTTATGAATGAATATAGCTTAAGAATAGCTGGGCATCTGGGTTTTCCGCATAGTCTTCGGCCTCCTCTACAGGCGAGGCAGAGGCTTCCCTCTCTGACCTGGACCTCTAATTCCTGGCTGGGTAGATTTAAGTCTCCAGCAGTCTCACTGTTTATGACGTGACCTATCCAGGGGATTCGTTTCTTAACCTTTTTGACGAATTTTTTGCGGAGTAGAGACTTCACTCTTTCCAACCTTTAATTAGAATCCTAATACAAATTAAGATCAGTCTTTTAATATATTGTCTTCTCTGAGCGATGTAAGACTAAAAGAATTATCAGTGTTTATTGCCTGTTTACAGGGCTCTGCTGATCGGTGCGGGGTTTATTGCTTTTCGTTGGGTCTAATGATGCGATTGCTACTATGAGAAAACAGTGTCG
Source organism: uncultured Candidatus Bathyarchaeia archaeon (assembly GCA_964502685.1). Taxonomy (GTDB): domain Archaea; phylum Thermoproteota; class Bathyarchaeia; order Bathyarchaeales; family DTEX01; genus B63. The sequence continues at coordinate 6,810 of CAZCXS010000013.1, read as the reverse complement.
CCTTTATTTCTCTTTCATCAGCCGAATTAGCAGATTAATCAGTTTTCGAATATCCTTTTCGGTCATCTTAAACTCGTCGTTATATGGGCATATATCGTCAAACTTCACAATCCCCAAAGTCTCGTCGTAGACAAGAGGATACAATCTACACCCTTCAGGCCTATACGGATATATTTCACAGCCCCTCTCGCTGAGAAAAACGCATCTGCCATTATTGTTTTTCAGCTGCCACCCTTCTGCTGTTTTAACCGCAAAATCTGCGAGGCGGTATCCTGCTCTTAGAATCCGTCTCAGATCAGATCTCGAAAGAGGCATTCTGGTCTCTATGCAACATAAGTTGCATCCATGCCTCACGCAGGGAATACCGCTGTCCAACGGGTACTTCTTCGTCATATCACATCTGATTTATTCTGGATCCATGATAAGCTTACCCGAAGATTTTATCTATCTAAGCATTAATCCTATTCTGTAGGAGTAGAAAGCCTTGGATGGAAACTCGGTCGGCGTTGTCATCACGGCCAGGACTATCTCGGAAGCTTGGGAAAGAGCGGTCCTCGAATGCTGGAGAAGCGGAGTAGAGGTTCCCACGGAGTACGGCGAACTCTCCAAGGAGATTTTGGGATTACTAATAGTCGTCGAGAACCCATTCGAGGAACCGAGGATTCACAGAGGAGACATCAATACCGCGGTGAAGGGGACGCTCCAGAAATACTATGAAGAGGTCTTAGATGGCACTTTAGACTGGGCTGTAGAGAAACGCAAGATACATTACACGTACCATGAGAGGCTGTTCAAGTATCCCCCTGAGTCGATAAATCAGATAGACTATATAGTTGAGAAATTGAAAGAGAAGAGTTTCTCCCGGAGAGCCCAAGCGATAACGTGGGTTCCCAAGATGGATATGTGGGTTGACTCGCCGCCGTGTCTACAGAGAGTCTGGTGTACGGCGAGGGATAACCGTCTGGTCATGCATACGACTTGGCGAAGCCGCGACATCTTCAGAGCGATGCATATGAATATGCTTGCTATGACGGAGTTGCAGAAGAAGATAGCTGAACAGTTAGATTTGGAAGTAGGCGCATATCTAGATTTCACAAACAGCGCGCATATCTATGAAAAGACGTACACCGATGTCGAGCAGTTCCTAAGGGTCGTTGAGAGGCGACTAAACAGACGTTAACCCGTTACGGGTTTATTCCCCCATGATCTGCACGTGAACCCTACGTGATCTTGAACCATCCATCTCAATAAACAGGATTGACTGCCACGTTCCAAGATGCATCCTCCCATTCTCAAGCGGGATTGAAACCCCAGGCTTTATTAGACAGTTTAGAATATGAGCATGGGCGTTCTGTTCTCCCGCGCTCCACCTGTATTTCGCATTATGCCGGTAGTCCCCTCTCATCGGAGCAAGTTTTTGAAGAATATCTACGATGTCCTCCCAAAGGTCGGTATCATGCTCATTCACCGCTATGGCCGCCGTGGAGTGGGGAACCCAGAGATTAACTAGGCCATTCTTTACACCGCTTTCCTCAACTATCCGCCGCACCTCTTCCGTTATATCCAGAATCTCAATTCTCTTCTGGGTTGAGATTCTTAGATCTCGAGAATAAAAGTTCATTATTCTTCTTCCCTCTTAACAGCATACTCATGTATATCAAAAATAAGTCTTCAAGGCTACTTTAGAATCTTTCCAGTTTCCATGTACCACAAATATAAATCTAGCTCAGCCATGTTCAGGCCCACGCGTCTAGCTATTTCTTTTAGCCGTTCCTCTATCTGAAGATATCTCGACTTCGTTAGCGTCTTGGGCTTCTTTATGATTCTGTGTTTGGCTAATAAATCGAGTATGTGAAAGTCCAGAATAGCAAGATCAGTATATCCAATGTTTCTCAGGAAGTGACTTGCCTCTTTCATTCCGACCCCGGGTATATTCTTAGCAAGCCATTCCCGTAGTTCCTTTGTATCCGTAAAGGTTTCTATGATTTCCTTAATAGAGCCACTGTACTTCCTGGCTGATGTGATGTATGCTGCTCGGGATTTGGGGAACCGATGTCCCGCTTCTTTCAATTTTTTAGTTAGCTGCTGTTCCGATAAAGTTAAGAATCCCTCATCTATCTCCCTCTGGATCTTTATACTTCTTTCAGCCGAATAATTCGCGCATAGAATGCAGAAGCATAGCTCCTTAAAGATCTCTCGATTCGTCCCTCTTCCGAGCTTCCTGAATTCTGACACTCTTTTCTCCACTAGTTTTCTCACACGACTTCTTTTGAGTTCCTCTATTGATTTAATCAGATCCCCTGCCTTATCTGGGATCATAATATATCCATCGTCCTTCTATTCGAATCAACCCAGCCAGCAAACATTTCATCGGCAAGTCGTCCGCTCCTATCCATGAGGAGAGTAAAAGCAAATCTGCAACCATATTACATAGGTTCTAAGCACTATGGAGGAATTGGAGAAGAAAAATTTAAGGATACTGAGTTTAAGCCGTTAGTTCTTAGACTTCAACGTGTAGGAGGCCTCGGGCCAACCAGCCTATGAAGAAGGATACAGCTGCGATTCCGAGACTTATAAGAAGTATCTCCGTGAACATTCTTTTGAACGATAATTCTTTAACTATCGACAGAAATAATGAAAAGATGAAAACCACGAGAGCCGCATCGATTATGGTTATCCCTAAGGCTAAGTAGTAATTGTCAAGCAGAAAATACGGAATTATGAGGAGAAGAACCGTCAAGATATAAGCGATCCCCGTGTACAGTGAGGCCTTCACTGGATTTTTCGATAAGCCTTCTGATCTTTGTGAAAGATATTCAGAGGCTGACATGGAAAGCGAAGCCGCTATTCCAGTCATGAATCCAGCGACGCCGATCATTCTGGTATTCTGGAACGTAAATGTCAATCCCGCTAAGGCTCCCGTGATCTCAACCAAGGCATCATTCAGCCCGAGAACCATGGACCCTACATGTTCGATTTTCTCCTCATCTATCATATCGATCAGGAGCTTCTCATGCTCTGTCTCATCTCGTAAGATTTCTTCAGCCGAGGGAATAAAGTTCACAATCTCGTCATAGGTTACCTCAGCTTTTTTCTCTCCCTTTTCCATCATCTTAACCGCGAATGTCAAGCCTAGAATCATAGAGATTGCTAGAACCTTGAAGATGGCAATCCGGCTTGGCGAGACATCCTTCATCGTGAAGCGTTTCCACTCATTATAATGTTTAAGCTTATCATTAGAAATCTTCTTCAGTATTTCCGCGTTTTTCCCTTGAGCCTTCTCCGCGAGTCTTTTATAAATGATGTGGTCAGTAATTCTCGTTTCTTTGGAAAGGCAGTAGGGCCTGTTGAATGTTATCGTCTAACATCCTGCCGGTCTCTCTTCAAGTACCTTCAGCCAAAGCACATATATATTGATTACCCGCCGAGATCGTTCCCAATTAAGCCCCGTCTATTTATTCGCCTCTCCTTTCTTAATCATATCTCAATTGGAAGAGTAGGCTTGGACAAATATACATAGAGGTCCTCTGGATTGTAATATAGCTTAAGAGCTCGAACATCAACTCCCGCTTCCTTTGCTTCTAGGAGCAGCCGACTTATCTCTGGATCAGCTGAACTGTTAGGTTTGAAGGCTTCTACATTGGGCAAGGCAGCGATGAAAAGTATTATTCCTCGTCCTCCCCTCTTAGCATGATTTATGAGCTCCGCGATGTGCCTTCTTCCACGTATAGAGGGACAATCAGGATACATCGCGTATTTGCCTCTTCTAAGAACAGCGCTCTTCACTTCCATGTATACTTCCTCTCCATCGCATTCCAGCAGATAATCGATGCGAGAATCACCTAACTTAGCATCCCTTCTCAAGATGCGGCATCCCCTGATCCAGGGAACAAGATCAAATGTTATGATCTTTTCTAGAGCTTTCATCTGGAGCTGAGTATCTATGATGACTGCTAAGTTCTCTTCTCTGACAGCGAATAATCTACAGTCAGTCTTCAATCTTCTTCCATGCTCGATACAGAAGCCCGTTCGCCCCTGGGACATATATCCTAGAAGCCTGCCAGTATTATTGATGTATGCCTTCTGCACCGTGTTGCTCAAGATTATTTTAACCGTAAACCTGTTAATCCGTTCCAAGATGACGCATTCCTTCACACCATACAGACGTAGTATCCTAACTGCGCAGCATCTCAACTTAAGTCGGTTAAAAATTTGAATCTGCCCCAAATAACGATTCTGCTTGCCGACCAAACCGGGACAGAAAAAGTTTAACTTGCATGATAGTTTGAAGGAAGCATAGAAGAGCCAGCGTTCCATCCCCACTTTTGATGTCTTTTCTTTAAAAAATGGCAGGATGCATCCGAAACATTTTAACGTAGCTTACCTAAACAGCTTAGAAAAATATTCATCCAAAAATGGAGAGAAAACGGGAATTACCTTGAGACGTAAAGCTCTCTTGAACGTTTCTGCGGCAATCTTAACCGCCGTTATTTCAGGCATAATATTATATAAAATACTATTCGCCGGTAGAATGCTTGAAGAAGAGGGGCTGCTGGGCATATTCTTGGTGTCAATGTTCAGCCATCTAACGATCGTTGGACGAGATCTGTTCACACCGGTGTTCATCGCCTTGATAAAACATTATCATCCAGTATTGCTAGGCCTCTCAGCCGGCATGGGAGGGGCAATAGGCGAGGTTACCGCTTACTATTGGGGGTTAGGCATTCGGGAGGCTTTCCAGAGCAGCGGCAGAGAAAGCGTCGTGTACAAATGGATCGAAAAGTATGGGCTTCTCGTGATTCTGCTTGTTGCTGCTTCTCCCCTACCTGACGTGCCGATTGCGCTTCTAGCGGGATCAGCTCGTTTCTCCTTGAGGAAATTTCTTCTCATCGAGGCCGTGGGCAAGAGCACATACTATTCCGTAGGCGCATCTATTGGGGGATACGTCTTTCAATGTTTAGTTGGAGCTATAGATGAATGGGTACTTTCGCTGATCGTTGTCTCGGCTTCGATTGTCCTCTGCGTAATAGTCTCATGGGATAGAACTAGAGAGAAGATCATCCGAATTTTTGAGAGGCTCTACAACGGGTTACGCAGCAGAACGGTTAGGGGTAAAAAAGAAATAGGGGTTTCCTCTCTCTACCTTTTCTAAGACTTTCATAAAGGGACGCTGAGCAGATGTCGAAGGGTATTCTCAACACCGATCTTCGTTTGCTGATTTTATCAATGAGTCTACGGAGGACGATTCTAGGATGCCTCCAAGTCATTAGGACGCTTTATCTGTACATCATCGGCTATGATCTGCTGGCCATCGGGCTGCTCTCCATGATCGCAACAATAGTCGGCGCGTTGCGTTCCGTATCCGTAGGTATCCTAGCAGACAAATATGGGAGAAAAGTCTTCATTGTTCTAGGCGGCGTATTTACCACGATCAGACTGCTGATATACGCTTTCTTCACGGATTACAATATGCTCATTATAGCTCAGATTGTAGGAGCCATGGGGGAGGGAGCAGGCGCCGGGCAGCCTTCCGTTTCCGGAATGATAGCAGACAAGAGCAGAAAAGGATCGAGAACAAAGGTCTTCACGATCTTCGCTTTGACAAATTCATTCGTAGGCATTCTCGGCTCACTGCTTGGAAGTCTCCCTAAGCCTATTCAATCATGGCTGTCGATCGGAGAGGCTGAATCTTTCAGGATATTATTTCTCTTCTGCTCGTTTCTCTCAATCATCTCCTTCATCTTCGTTCTCCCGATCAAGGAAGAACAAACCGGAACCCGCATAGAAAGAAAGGGAACCTTATTTCCAAGGAAGTCAACCGCAACCATATCTCGATTCTCATTTGTGAGGGCGATTGGGGGATTCGGCTTCGGCATAACTGAGGATCTCATAGGACCATGGTTTAAGATCAGATTCTCAATGGGCGAGGAGGTTTTGGGTCCCGTTTATGCTATTTCAAGGTTTATTGTCATGCTCCTGTATCTTATAATCTTCAAGATTGCAGAAGAGCTAGACGAGGTAAGAATCATTGCCTTGAACAGAACAGTCTCAGCCGCAAGCATGCTTCTCATCCCCTTTGTGCCCAGCTACATCGGTTTTTCCTTGCTTCTCATAGTATACCGCGTCTCAATAACGATAACTATGCCTATTAGACAATCCTTTATAGTCAGCATAGTTGATCCATCAGAGAGGGCCTCCGCTGTGGGATTCAGCAATCTCGCTAGGATGAGCTTCAGATCCGTTGCACCCGCGATAGGAGGATACATCATGCAGAGCTTCAGCATGTCTCTGCCTTTTTTGATAGGCGCGATCGTGGTTGCCTTAAATGGCATTTCCTATAGGATCTTTTTCGGAAAAAGACGAACCTAGCATCCTAAGCATTTCAGCAAGCAACTTTTATACGTATTGCCGTTCATTTTTCCAGTAATTGGCTGTTCAGCTGTTGGTTGCTAAGATGGCTTTGAAAGTGTTTAACACGCTTGGAAGACGCAAAGAAGAGTTCATTCCGCTTCGCCCAGGAGAAGCCCGCATGTATGTATGCGGCCCAACGGTATACGACTACATTCATATCGGGAATGCTAGGGCGTTCGTCGTGGCTGATGTTGTCCGCCGCTACTTGGAGTATAAGGGCTTCAGAGTCAAGTATGTTAGTAACATAACAGACATCGATGATAAGATGATAAACAGAGCGAGGGAGACGGGGCTCACCGTTCAAGAGCTCGGCGAATTCTACAGCAACGCCTACTTCGAGGATATTGCTAAGCTAAACGTTAAGAGGCCTGATGTCACGCCCCGTGCGACTCAGCATAT